>CAMZJG010000009.1 GCA_947307505.1 uncultured Clostridia bacterium
TCAGGAGTTTTTCCTTCAGCTCCTCGTAGTTCTCGATGATGCCGTTATGGACCCCTACCACATTCGACTCCACCGGTCCGGAAGCGGAGCCCGTGGCGTTTCCGCTCACATGGGGGTGGGCGTTGGTCTGGGTGGGCTCCCCATGGGTGGCCCAGCGGGTGTGTCCGATGCCGCAGGTGCCGGGAAGCGCCCGGCCGTAGTCCACCTTCTCCGCCAGGTTCCGCAGCTTGCCTGTGGCCTTCACCACCTCCGCCAGCTGGGTGCCGGAGCGCACCGCCAGCCCCGCAGAGTCATAACCCCGGTATTCCAGCTTGCTCAGGCCGTCCAGCAGGATCGGCGCCGCAGGCCGGGAACCGGTATATCCGACGATTCCGCACATGTTTCCGCACCTCCTCAAAACCGAATGATTATATCACAAAATGGAAAAGAACTCAATCCGTTCGCTTCCTGCGGTTCCGGGTTTTTCTCCCGTGTTTTTCTCCGCCCCGCCGATCCCGAAAAGGCAGGCTCCGGCATGGCAAAAACGCCCCATTTCTCCCGGTTTTGCTTGTTCCCCGCCGCCGGTCGTGGTAAAATGATAAAATCGAATGAAATCGGCAGAGAGCGGAGGTGAGAAGATGCTGACCCTGATCCTGGGCGGCGCCGGAAGCGGCAAGACCCGGCTGGTATACCGCCAATTCCGGGAGGCGATGGAAGCGGGCAGGACCGGGCTGGTGCTTCTCACCCCGGAGCAGCAGTCCCACCGGGCGGAGCGGGAGCTGGCTGCCTTCTGCGGCCCCGCCCTGAGCCTCCACGGGGAGGTCCTTAGCTTCACCCGTCTGTACAGCCGGGCGGCGGCAGAGCTGGGCGGTCTGGCCGATCCCATCCCGGATCGGGGGGCCCGGCTCCTGCTCCTGGCCCTGGCTTTGGAAGAAACCGCTCCCCTGCTCCGGCAGTACGGTGAACGGGGACGTCGGGGGGACTGGCTCCCTCAGCTGCTGGATGCGGTGGAGGAGCTGGAGAGCTCTCTCACGGAACCCGATGCCCTCATGGCCGCGGCGGAGGAGGCGACGGGCAGCATCCGGGACAAGCTCTATGATCTGGCTCTGGTACAGCAGGCTTATCGTGCGGCCCTGGACCGCCGCCTGGGGGACAGCCGGGACCGGATCCGCCGTCTGGCGGATATGGCTGAGAACTGCTCCGCCGGCGCAGGCGGCCTCTGGGCAGACGGGTTTACGGATTTCACCGCGGCGGAGCTGGAGGTGTTGGACGCCCTTCTTCGCCGGGGCACGGACCTGACCGTCACCCTGCCCCTTCCCGACTGGGCGGGGGAGGACGAGGAGGCCTTCCGCCTGCCGGAAAACACCTTCCGGCGGCTCACCCGTCTGGCTTCTCTCCGGGGTGCGCCGTGCCGGATCCTCCGCTGCGCCGGAGAAGAGGATCCCGCCCCTGCCCTGCGGCGGCTGGCGGAGGGCCTTTACCGGTACGGGGAGGCTCCCGCTCCCGCGGGAGAGGAAAAGCCCCCGGTGGAACTGATGCAGACGGCGAATTTCTCCGGGGAATGCCGCTACGCCGCCGCCCGGATCCTGGAGCTGCTGCGCCAGGACCCCTCCCTGCGCTTCGGCGACTTTGCAGTGGCCGCCCCGGACTATGGCGGGAAAGGCCCGCTTCTGGAGGCTGTGTTCCGGGAATACGGGATCCCCTTTTTCGTGGAGGAGACCTCCAGCCTGGGGGATACCGGCCTCGCCGCATTCGTGCTGGACGCCTTGAACGCCGTCTCCGGCGGTTTTGCCTACCGGGACGTGTTCGCCTGTCTGAAATCCGGTCTGGCCGGGCTCAGCCCCGGGGAGACGGATCGGCTGGAAAATTACTGCCTCCTCTGGAACATTCGGGGCGAGGGGACCTGGGGCCAGGAAGCGCCCTGGGACCGGCATCCCCGGGGCTATGTGTCGGAACGCACGGAGGCGGACGAAAAAGAGCTGGCGGAGGTGGACGCTCTGC
Organism: uncultured Clostridia bacterium; assembly: GCA_947307505.1. Next base: position 1,981 of record CAMZJG010000009.1, read on the forward strand.
GCCGCAAAGCCGCCGCCCCCCTGCTGAAGCTCAGCGGCGCGCTGAAACATGCGGAAACGGGACGGGAATACCTCACCGCCCTGACGGATTATCTTCTGGCGGCGGATATCCGCACCGGGCTCAGCGCCCGGGCTGAACGGCTGGAGGAGCTGGGCGACCTGCAGGCCGCCCGGGATTGTCTCAGCCAGTGGGACGCCCTCTGCGCCTGCCTGGATCAGTTCTGGGAAGCCTTGGGGGACGTGAGCCTGGAGGAAAAGGACTTCCTGCGTCTGCTGGAGCTTCTGCTCCGGAACCGGGACATGGGCTCCATCCCCGCCGCGCTGGACTGCGTTTCTCTGGGTTCCCCCGGTCGGCTCCGGGGGCGGAAGCCCCGGATCCTTCTCCTGCTGGGAGCGGAGGACTCCGCCCTTCCCGGCGCCGAGGACGGGAGCGGCTTCTTTTCCCCGGAGGAACGGCGCGCCCTTTTCGACCTGGGGCTGCGCCTGGAGCAGGACCGGGAGGAAGGGCTGTCCCGCCGCCTGTACGACCTGTATCAGATCGCCGCCGCTCCCCGGGAGCGGTTGATCGTGAGTTTTTCCGGGCCGGACGCCCGGCCCAGTTTTCTGCAGCGCCGGGCCATGACTCTGCTGGGCGCGGTCATGGGCCGGGAGGAAGACCTGGGAGAAAGGCATCTCTGCGCCGCGCCGGATCCCCTGTTCCGTCTCGCTCTGGCGGGGGGCAGCCGCCTCGCCCGGGCTGCAGCCCGGGTGACGGACCGGGAGCGGCTGGAACGGGTGCGGACCTCCGCCCTCCGTTCCCGGGGGAACCTCTCCCCCGGAGCGGCCTCCGCCCTGTACGGACGGGAGCTGCGGCTCACCGCTTCCCGCACCGAGACCTTTTATACCTGCCGCTATCGCTATTTCCTCCAGTACGGCCTCAAGGCCGCCGAGCGGAAGACCGCAGGTTTTCAGGCGCCGGAGCTGGGCACCTTTCTCCATTTCGTGCTGGAGGGAGTCTGCCGGGAAGCCTCCTCCCTTGGGGGCTTCCGGGATCTGGGGGAGGATACCCTGAAGGGGCTGACGGAGAAGTATACCAATGAATATGTCCGTCAATTCCTCCGTCCCGCCCAGATGCGGGATCCCCGCTTCCGCTACCTCTTCACCCGTCTCCGCCGGAGCGTGGATCTGATCCTCCGGGACGTGACCGGAGAACTGGCTGCAAGCCGCTTCACCCCTATGGATTTTGAGCTGCGCTTCGGCCTGGGGCAGGACGAACTTCCCCCGCTGCGGGCGGGAGACGTGAGCCTGGGGGGCGTGGCGGACCGGGTGGACGGCTGGCTGGACGGGGACACCCTGTACCTGTGCATCGCGGATTATAAAACGGGGAAAAAAACCTTCAGTCTGACGGACGTATGGTACGGGCTGGGGATCCAGATGCTCCTGTATCTTTTTGCCCTGGAGGCGGACGGCCCGGCGCGCTACGGCGTCAGCCGCATCGTCCCCGCCGGGGTGCTGTACGCCCCCGCCCGGGACCTGTTCCTGGACATGTCCCGGAACAGCAGTCCGGAAGAGATCGCCAGAGCCAGGCAGAAGGCCCTTCGCCGCAGCGGTCTGCTCCTGGCGGACGTGAAGGTGCTCCAAGCCCGGGAGGAGGGGGACAAGCCCCGGTATATCCCCGTAACCTACCGGGACGGCGTGCCTACGGGTTCCGTGGCCACCCTGGCCCAGCTGGGCCAGCTGGCGGCTTATGTGAAAAAACTGCTGGAACGCATGGGCTCCGCCCTCCGCTCCGGCTCCATCCAGGCGGATCCTCTGTGCCGGTCCGGGAGCAATGTGCCCTGCGACTGGTGCCCCTATACCGCCGCCTGCGCCTTCCAGGAGGGACAGGGAGAAGACCGGTATCGGCAGGTCAGAAGCCGGACGGGAGACGAATTCTGGCAGGAGCTGGGAAAGGAGGCGGCGGAGAATGGCTGATTTTCCCCTCACCCCCGCCCAGCGGGCGGCGGTGGAACACCGGAACGCCCCCCTGCTCATTGCGGCGGGAGCCGGTTCCGGCAAGACCCGGGTACTGGTGGAGCGGCTGCTGGACCGCATCCTCCGGGACGATCTGGATCTGGATCGGTTCCTGCTCATTACCTATACCCGGGCGGCGGCAGCGGAGCTCCGCAGCCGCATCCAGGACGCTCTGTCCCGAGCTCTGGACCGGGAACCGGGCAGTCTCCGGCTCCGGCGGCAGCTCACCCTGGTGAACCGGGCTTCCATCGGCACCATCCACAGCTTCTGCGCCTCTGTCCTGCGGAAGCACGCGGTCCTCTGCTCCCTGCGGCCGGATTTCCGGCAGCTGGAGACCGACGAGGAGGCGGTGATCCGGGGTGAGGTGCTGGAATCCCTGCTGGAAATGCGGTACGGGGAAATGGAGCCGGACTTCAGCCGTCTGGCGGACAACCTGGGCGGCGGGATGGACGACTCCGCCCTGAAGCAGGCGGTGCTCCGGACCTTTGAGCAGGTCCAGTCCCATCCCGATCCCGAAGCCTGGCTCCGGGAACAGTGGGAAGCGCCCGTTCCCGCCGGGGACGCGGCGGAGACCCCCTGGGGCGCCCTGCTTCTTTCCTCCGCCAGAAGGCGCGGGGAATTCTGGCTCCGGCAGCTCCTGGCCGCCCGGGAACGGCTGGCCGGGGAACCCAGACTGGAGGCGGGTTACGCTCCCGCTCTGGAAGGAGCGGCCGGATCCATCCGGGATTTCCTGACCGCTCTGGACGAGGGCTGGGACGCCGCAGGGGCGGCGGCTCCCATCGTCTTCCCTGTCCTGCGGGGAGTCCGGGGCATGGGGGACCATCCCCTGGCTCTGGAGACCAAGGCCCTGTGGGACCAATGCAAAAAGCGCATGAAGCAGGTCACGGACCTGTTCGCGGATTCCAGTGCGGACCACAACGAGGATTTTCAGGCGGTGCGCCCGGTAACGGACGCCCTCTTCCGGCTGACGGCGGACTTCTCCCGGGCCTACGGAGAGGAGAAGCGCCGCCGCAACGTGCTGGATTTTTCCGATCTGGAGCACCTCGCCCTCCGTCTTCTCACGGAGGAGGACGGAACGCCTTCCCCCCTGGCCGCGGAGCTCTCCGAACAGTTTGAGGAGATCCTGGTGGATGAATACCAGGACTGCAACCGGGTGCAGGAGCGCATCTTCCGGGCCATCTCCCGGGAGGGAAAGAACATTACCATGGTGGGGGACGTGAAGCAGAGCATCTACCGCTTCCGCCTGGCGGACCCCAGCCTGTTCCTGGAAAAATACGCCGCTTACCGGGATGAGCCGGAGGCGGGCGAGGGGCGGCGGGTACTGCTCCAGGAGAATTTCCGCTCCGACGCGGGGATCCTCCGGGGGGTGAACGATCTGTTCTCCCGCATCCTCACCCGGGAGCTGGGGGAGCTGGATTACGGGGAGGCGGAGGCGCTGATCCCCGGCGCCGGGGCTTCGGACGCTCCGGGCAGCTTCGAGCTGCGTCTGGCGGAGACCGTCGGTCCCGGCCTGGAGGCGGAAGCGGAGGCGGTGAGCCTGCGGGTCCTCCGGCTCCTGGACGAGGGCATCCGGGTGAAGGAGGGGAACGGGGATCGGGCTCTGGTCCCCGGGGATATCGCCATCCTCCTGCGGGGCGCGAAGGACCGGGACCGGATCTTCGCCGCCGCACTGGAGCGCCGGGGCATCCCCAGCGTCTGCCTGAAGGGCGGGGACAGCTTCACCCAGCGCCGCGAGGTGGTCTGGGCCCTGAGCCTGCTGCAGATCATCGACAATCCCCGGCAGGATATCCCCCTCATCGCCGCTCTCCGCAGCCCGGTCTGGGGCTTTTCCGCAGACCAGCTGGCCGCCCTGCGCACCGGGGCCCGGGAGGGCTGCCTCTATGACGCCCTGGTGGTCCGGGGGAAGACGGATCCTCTGTGCGCCGGAGTTCTGAAGGATCTGGAGGACTTCCGTCTCCTGGCCGCCGATCTGCCCGCGGACCGGCTTTTGACGGAGCTGTACGCCCGCACCGGCCTGCCCGCCGCGGCGGAAGCCCGAGAGAAGGGGTCCTCCCTCTGGCTGGAGGAGCTGGTACGCTGCGCCAGGGACCTGGGCAGCGCAGGATACCGGGGCCTGTTCCGCTTCGTCCTCCGTCTCCGGGAGGCGGAAGAGCGGCAGATGACCTCCGTCTCTCCGGGAATCGGCGGCGGCGGCGTGCGGATCACCACCATGCACGATTCCAAGGGGCTGGAATACCCCGTGGTGATCCTGGCAGATCTGGGAAGGCAATTCCACCGGGCGTCAAAGGACGGCCCCATCCTCATCCATCCCCGGCTGGGGGCGGGGTGCAGGCGCCGGGATCCGGACCGGGGCATCGTATACGATACCCTCCCCCGTCTGGCGGTGCTGGAGCAGCTGAAGCGGGAAAACCTGAGCGAGGAGCTGCGGGTCCTGTACGTGGCCATGACCCGGGCCCGGCAGAAGCTGGTGGTCTTCCTCCGCTGCCAGGACCGGGTAAAAACCATGAACACCCTGGGCCTCTGGGCCTCGGATCCCATTGATCCCCAGGCCCTGGCGGACTGCGGCTGCATGGGAGAATGGATCATCATCGCCGCCCTGGCCCAGGGTCAGAGGGGTCCCTGGCAGCTGCTGCCGGCGGAATTGCCCCCGGAGGGGGAAACGGCCGCGGCGCAGGAGGTCCTCCCTCCGCCGGAGGAGGCCGGGGAATCGGAGGAGGAGCTCCGGGCCGTCCTCAACTGGCGGTACCCCCGGGCGGCGGATACCCGCCTGCCCTCCAAAGTCACCGCCACCAGCCTGCGGGAGACCGTGCGGCAGGCGGAGGCCGGGGAAGAGGCGGATGCGCTTCCGGGGAACGGAACCTCCGTCCCAAAGGAAGCGTCCAAGGAGCTGAAGCTCCCCGCATTCCTCAGCGGAGAAAGCGCCCTCACCCCGGCGGAACGGGGCACCGCCCTGCACCTGGCCATGCAGTACGCCCGGCCGGAGGCCTGCCGGGATCCGGAGAGCGCGGCGGCGGAAGTGGCGCGGCTCCGGGAAAAGCGCTTCCTGCGGCCGGATCAGGCCGAGGCGGTGGATCCCCGGAAGCTGAGCGACTGGTACGCCTCTCCCCTTGGCCGCCGGGTGCTGGCGGCGGAGGGGGTGCACCGGGAATTCAAATTTTCCCTGCTGGCTCCCGCCTCCCTGCTGGATCCGGCGGGAACGGGGGAAACGCTCCTCCAGGGCGTGGTGGACTGCTGGCTGGAGGAGCCGGATGGTCTCACCGTTATCGATTACAAGACAGACCGGGTGAGCCGGTCCGGGCAGGCTGCCCGGGCGGCGGAATACGCCCCCCAGCTCCGGGCTTACGTCTGGGCGCTGGAGCGGATCACCGGCAAGCGGGTCAACGCCGCATATCTCTATTTCTTCTCCACAGGAGAAGCGATCCGGCTGGATTTGGGAAAGGAGTAAAACCATGGAAATGCGGATCTTGGACGGCGCGATGGGCACGGAGCTCATGAAGCGGGGCTATGGCTCCAGCCCCTTCCCGGAGGAGGTGAACCTCACCGCTCCGGAGGTGGTACAGGAGATCCAGCGGGCCTACGTGGAGGCGGGAAGCCAGGTGCTGTACACCTGCACCTTCGGCGTGAACCGCCGCCGGGTGCGGGGCTGCACCGTGGAGGAAGTCACCGCCGCCGCCATCGCCAATGCCCGGGCCGCCGCGGAGGGCCGGGCCGAGGTCTGGCTGGACGCGGGGATGCTGGGCGCTTTCCTGGAACCCCTGGGGGATCTGCCGGAAAGCGAGGCGGAGGACATGTACGCCCAGTTCTTCCGGGCGGGCCGGGAGGCGGACGGGATCATCCTGGAGACCTTTTTCGACCTGCATGAGCTGCTGCTGGCCGTGAATACCGCCCGGCAGGTCTGTCCGGAGCTGCCGGTGCGGGCTACCATGACCTTCCAGCCCACGGGGCGCACCTTCACCGGAACGGATATCCCGGAGGTCGCCCGGGAGCTGGAGGCGGCCGGCGCCGCCGCCATCGGCATGAACTGCTCCTTCGGCCCTCAGGAAGCCCTGCCTCTGGTCCGGCAGTTCAAGGAGTGCAGCCCGCTGCCTCTGATCGTGAAGCTGAACGCCGGTACCCCGGACCTGAACACCGGGATCTATCCGCTGGACGCCGCGGGCTATGCGGAGGCCATGGTCCCCATCCTGGATCTGGGCATCTCTTACGTGGGGGGCTGCTGCGGCACAACACCGGAGTATATCCGCGCCCTGCGGGCGGTGTGCAGATGAATCCCGCAGCCATCATCTTCTCCCTGCTCACCGCGGCGGCGGCCATCCTTTTCCTGTGGCGGGGCTGGAACGGCCGCCCCGCCCGGCTGGAACCCGGCTGGGACAGGGACGGGCTGGAAGCGGAGCTGATTTGTTTCCATACCCCCACTCCCCTCACCCGGCGGGATCTGCTGCCCATGCTGGTGATCACCGCCGCTTATGCCGCCGTGGCCTTCTGGGGCCTGGGGGACCGGCAGAGTCCCGTGGAGTGGCAGCGCTTCGACCGGTCCGGGTCCCAGGCGGTCGTAACCCTGGCGCAGGAAGCGGAACCCGGCCGGATCGCCTATTTCACCGGACCGGATGCGGGCACCTACCGGCTGGAGGGCAGCCCGGACGGGCAGGAATGGACCCTGCTGGGAGAGCTGGACCAGACTTATGCCCAGGTGCTCCGGTGGAAGGATCTGGAGCCCGAAGAGACCGTATCGGTGAAATATCTCCGCATCCGGGCCAATGCCGGTCCCCTTCACCTGGGAGAGCTCGCGGTGTGGGACCGGGAAGGCCGACGGCTCGCTTTCGCTGAAACCACGCCCCTGACGGACGAGCAGGACCTGGTGCCGGAGCGGTTCAGCTATCTCAACGGCACCTACTTCGACGAGATCTACCATGCCCGCACCGCCTGGGAGCACATTGAAGGGGTGTGGCCCTACGAGATCACCCATCCCCCCCTGGGGAAGATCCTCATCGGAGTCGGTATCCGGCTTTTCGGCATGACCCCCTTCGGCTGGCGCTTTATCGGCGTCCTTTTCGGCATCCTGATGCTCCCCATCCTCTTCATCTTCCTGAAAAACATGACGGGCAGCACCCGGGTCTCCTCCTGCATGACGGCGGTGTTTGCCTTCGACTTCATGCATTACACCCAGACCCGCATCGCCACCATCGATACCTACAGCGTGTTTTTCATCCTGCTCATGTACTACTTCTTCTACCGATACTTCACGCTCCCCTGGAACGCACCGGTAAAGAAAGGACTGCGCTGGCTCTTCCTCAGCGGCCTGTTCTTCGGCCTGGGGGCCGCCTCCAAGTGGACCGTGGTCTTCGGCGGCATCGGCCTGGCGATGCTCTGGTGCGTACGCCTGGGCATGTGCCTGCGCTGGCGGCGGGTGAACGGGGTGCGGGACAGCCTGAACGACTACGTGGTGCCCACGGTGCTCTGGAGCATCCTTTTCTTCGTCCTCGTTCCCGTAACGGTCTATGTCCTGGCCTATATCCCCTACGCCAAACCCAAAGGGGTAAACAGCATTTTCAGTCTGGACTATTTGCAGATAGTGTGGGATAATGCAAATTACATGCTGAACTACCACGGGAAGCTGGACGCCACCCATCCCTACCAGTCCGCCTGGTATATGTGGATCCTGGACCTGCGGCCCATCCTCTACTATCTGGAATATGACGGGGATCTCCGTTCCGCCTTCGCGGCCTTCGGCAATCCCCTGTTCTGGTGGACGGGGCTGGGCGCCGTGATCTGCCTGGCCGTAAAAGCGGTGCGGGGAGACCGGCTGGCCCTGGTGCCCCTGCTGGGCTGGATCGCCTGTCTGGCTCCCTGGATCGGGGTCACCCGCTGCGCCTTTATCTACCATTATTTCCCCTGCACCCCCTTCCTGGCCCTGGCTCTGGGCCGACTGGGGGCGGATCTGGAAAACCGGCGGCCGGAGAGCCGCTGGACCCTGGCCCTGGCAGGGGGATGCCTGCTTCTCTTCGCCCTGTTCTATCCGGTGCTCAGCGGCATGATCGCCCCCGCCTGGTATGAACACGGCCTGCTCCGCTGGTTCGGAGGCCTGTGGCCCTTCTGATGGAAGCGGATCAAACCCTTGGTTTTGTGAGTGTGAAAGTATGAAAAAACTCGGCATACGGCTGCCGGCCCTGCTGCTGGTCCTGATCCTCACCGCCTCCCTGTTTTCCGCCGGGGCGGCGGGGACCAGCTATACCGTTTCAGGCCCTTACGGGGAGAGCGTGTTCTATGAGAACCTGAAAGCCCTCACCCTCACGGGGGATTACCGGACGGATCTGGTGAACGTGGCCCTCACCCAGGTGGGCTACCACGAGGGGGCCAACAGCCGGGAGCGGCATGGGAACAACCTGTACTCCGACGGGAACTATACGGAATACGGCTATTTCGCCCAGCTGGACGGCTACGCCTGGTGCGCCATGTTCATCTCCTGGTGCGCCCGGCAGGCCAGGATCCCCGGCAGCCTGATCCAGAACTCCAACGTGGCCCGGGCCTATTCCTTCGGCCTGCCCTTCTACACCCCGGATACGTACAGTCCCCGCACCGGCGATATCGTCTTTTTCGCGGAAAAGGGCCATGTCTGGGACCATGTGGGCATCGTCCTGGGCATCCGGGAGGGATGGGTTTACACCATCGAGGGCAACGCCCGGAACGCGGTGCGCATCAAGCGGTATGAAATGGATGACGAATATATCCGGGGCTACGGGGTCTACGACCAGTCCGATCCCGTGGAGGACCTGGTGCAGCGGAAACGGCTCTACCTCCTGTATTACGACCTGAACGGGGGCGAAGGCAAGCGGACGGACCAGGTGGCCATGGAGGGGAACATCATCAGCCTCTACCCCAACGAGCCGGACGAGCCCAACCCGGATTCCGACGAGGAGCCGGAAAACTCCCACTGGTGCTGGAAAGAGGGCTGCGACTTCGAGGGCTGGTACATGCGGCGCATTTCCGACGGGAAATGGCTCACGGAGGCCGACGGCTGGCAGGACAACCGGAGCATCCGGGAAAACGGCTGCGCCCGCAGGGTCTTCGGGGACGGGGAAGGATTCACCATGGATGAGACCTGGTCCGAGGAGGACTTCGGCGGGTTTACCCTCTACGCTGTGTGGCGGAATCAGGAGACCGGGGAACGGGAAGAGGAAAGCGCCTACATCGTGCGCTGCGACAGCCAGGGCTGGGGCAACCCCTTCCGGGATCTTTCGGAGGACAGCGTCTATTACGCCCCGGTGAAGCGCCTGATCCAGCGCGGCCTGGTGAACGGCATTTCGGACAACCGGTTCGGCTCCGGTTCCACCCTGACTTTGGCCCAGTTCCTGGCCCTGCTCCACCGCTCTGCCGGTTCCCCTGCGGCAGTAAACGCCCCCCTGCCCTATGAGGACGTCAAGCCGGAAGCCTGGTACTATGCCGCCGTGAACTGGGCCTGGCAGACGGGCTGCATCCCCGAAAAGGCTTATCTCCACCCCAACACCCCGCTCTCCCGGGGAGAATTCCTCAACTGGCTGTACACCTGCGCCGTGAATGCCGGAAAATCCGATCCCGTTCCGGAGTGGGACGAGGATCTGGTCCAGTTCCGGTCTCTGCTGGCAAATCGGGAGGTCAATTCCAGCTCGGCCACCCCGGAAGCCCTGGCCTGGGCGCAGCGGAACGGCCTGCTCCGGGACTGGGGCGTATCCCTTTCCGACCTGCTGGTCCGGAACCGGATCACCCGGCTGGAGGCCATCGGCCTTCTGGCCTTTTACATTGACCGGAACGTGAAATAAATAAAAGCAAACCAAAATTCAACATATGACAACGAAAGGAGCTACATCCATGCCGAATCTGGAACTGAAGTTCTACTCCTATCTCTCCCCCAAGAAGGGGTACAGCTGGGAGACGCCTCCCAAGCCCATTCCTGAGAGCGAGATCGCCGAGACCGTGAAGACCGAGGTGCTGGTCATCGGCGGCGGCATCAGCGGCCTGGCGGCCGGCGCCCGCTGCGTGGACAAGGGCCTGAAGGTCGTCTGCCTGGACAAGAATGAGAAGCTGCGTGCCCTGGCGGGCCAGATCGCCGCGGTGAACAGCCGGGTCATGGCGGAAAAGGGCATCGTCATCGACAAGAAGCAGCTGGCGGCGGACTGGCTGAAGATGAGCGGCAGCCGGGTACAGGAGGACCTGCTCTGGCTCTTCCTGAACCGGAGCGCCGAGGGCTTCCACTGGATGCTGGACCTGGCGGGGGACTGCCTGGAGGTCGGCGTCTATGAGGCGTACAAGGGCCTGATGTTCAGCGAGTATCCCGGCACCCACCACATTTTCAAGAAGCGGGACAGCACCAAGTATAAAAACTTCGGCGGCGGCATGCTGGCCTGCGAGATCCTCCAGACCGAGCTGCTGGACAAGGGCGGCACCCTGCTCCGCAGCACCCAGGCCCTGTACCTGGAGAAGAACGACGCCGGACGGGTCACGGGCTGCGTCGCCAAGTGCGAGGACGGCAAGTATCGCCGGTACGAGGGCTCCCGGGCCGTTGTGGTGGCCACGGGCGACGCCTCCGAGGATAAGGAAATGATGGAGGCCTTCTGCCCCATCGGCCTCCGGGCCCCCTCCAAGTTCCCCCGGCCCGGCAACACCGGCGACGGCCAGAAGATGCTCTACTGGGCAGGCGCCGCCCTGGATAACCCGGAGTGGGCCCCCACCATCCACGCCCTCGGCGGCTGCGGCTTCCAGGGCTTCTTCCTCCATGTGAACCGGCTGGGCAAGCGGTTCATGAACGAGGACACCTGGATGCAGGCGAAATCCGTCCGCGTCCTCATGCAGCCCGGCGGAGACTTTGCCTTCAGCGTGTTTGACAGCAAGTATCTGGACGAGATGGCCGACCGCTTCAGCGAGCTGGGCGGCCAGGGCATGATGCCCCTGAGCGTGGTGGGCGACTCCTTCAACCGGGAGCGGATGGAGATGTCCATGAAGCGCT
>CAMZJG010000010.1 GCA_947307505.1 uncultured Clostridia bacterium
AACCACCACGGCTGGAAGATGCCGGGAGAATAAACGCTTCGCGTTTCGACCGGGACCCGCTTCGCCGGGTCCCGGTCGATTTTGGCTTACGCTCCGCTATCCGCACTCGCTTCGCTCGCACAGTCCGTTCCGAGAAAAGAATTATGCCGGAAATGGATTCCGGCAAAATTCCGATCTGTTCGCGCCTGCGGGCGCGAACTCTGCCGAGGACGATTCGGGCAATGACACCACCGGGGCCGGTCATCTGACCGGCCCCGGATCCTCTATTTGGTTTGGGTCACCCATACGTCCACCTCCGCCGGTTCCGGTGGTTCAAAAAGGCGGTCCAGCTTGGAAGCGAGTCCCTCGTCCACATAATAGTCCTGTGCGCTGCCCGACAGTATCGCCTGATTGCGCTCGTCGATCCGCTGCCGGCGGACCGCTTCGCCGATCTCCACATAGTGGATCTCGCAGGGAACGGCGTGATCGGCGTAAAACGACCTGACGGCATCCCGCTCCGCTTTGGTCCACAGTCCCCAGTCCAGCACCGCGTCCAGACCCAGGGAGACCACCTCCAGGGACTTGCCCAGCAGCCAGGCCTTGACCTTTTCCAGGTATTCATCGTGCTTTTCCCCCGCGTCCTGGCCGAAGAGGGCGAGCATCAGCTCGTCCGCGCTGAGGAGCACGGCGCCGCGCTCCGCGCAGAGCCGTTTCCCATAGGTGGTTTTGCCGCAGCCCAGCTTCCCGCAGGTGAGAATGACCTTAGCCATGATCCGCATCCTCCATGGTGAACCAGGAATAGAACACCTTGTGCCGGATGGTAAAACGCTCCGGGCAGCTTTCCAGGAAGCGCCTGTGCGCCGCATCCCATTTCTCCAGAGTATCCGCATCCATGGAAGCCAGCGTTCCCCGGCAGGCGCACATCCTACCATGCCAGCTTTCCCGGGTGAAGGGAAGATCGGCATAAAAGCTCTCTGTCTGTCGGCCGGGGAACAGGTCGTCGTGGATATCCTGTAAGCCTGATGTGCCGGAGGACCAGTTCCGGTTCATTGCTTTGACCAGCCGGTGGCTTTCCGCGGCGATAGGATCGTCCAGTGTATAGGTCATATATACCTTGATGAATGTCCCGCCGGGTTTCAGCATTCGCTGAATTTCCGATTGCATCCGCTTCCGGTCAAAATACCAGAAGCATTGGGCGGCGGTAATGGCATCGAAGCATTTGTCCGGCAGACCGGCAGATTCCACAGGGGAAACGAGATATCGGATATCCCGTCCGCTGTCTGCGGCTTCTCTCCTCGCAAAAGCGATCTGTTCCGGAGAAATATCGACGCCGGTGATCCTTGTTTTTGGGTTATACAAGTTTTTTGGCAGAACACCGGTTCCCGTACCCAGATCCAGCCATGCGGTTCCGTCTGCCGCAACGCCGAGGGCACGGAGTCGGATGTACAGCTCCGCAGGGTAAATATCCCTGTACGCGGCATAGGCTTCAGCTGTTTTTCCGAAGTCAAAGGCCTGCCCGTTATCTATGGCTTTTTGCTCCATCACAGCTCCTGGGAGGTCCTTTCGATCACCTCGTCCTGGATGGATTCCGGCAGACGGGTGAAATAGGCGCTGTACCCCGCCACCCGGACCACCAGCTCGGGATGCTCCTCCGGCCGGACCTTGGCGTCCTCCATCTCCTCCCGGTCCACCACGTTGAACTGTACGTGCTTGCCCCCGTGGGTCAGGTAGGTTTTCACCATGCTGCTGAGCTTTTCCAGGTCGGCCCGGGTCTTCATGTTGGAAGGGTGGAACTTCATGTTCATCAGGGTCCCCTGATAGGGGTCCTGGTTCACCTCCATGGCGGAGAGGAACACCGCCAGCGGCCCATGGGTATCCTGCCCGTGGTCCGGGGAGAGGGAGGCGTCCGCCAGGATCTCGCCGCCCTTCCGTCCGTCCGGCGTGGCTCCGGTGAGGGCGCCCCCCGGCTGATGGGCGGAGATGGAGATGGCGTTGGGCTTCAGGGTATCCCCGTAGGCGCAGGGGAGGGAGTGGCAGATATCCGCGTGGAGCTGGTACACCTCCGCCACCATATCGTCCACCTCTTTGACGGCGTTGCCGTACTTGGGCTGGTCCCGGAAATCCCGCTGCATGTCCTCGTAGCCCACCCAGTCCGCGTCCAGGGCCTCCAGAAGCTGGGCCATGGTATACTTCTTCTCGTCAAAAATAAGCTTCTTGATGGCGTAAAGGCCGTTGCCCGCGTTCACGCCCCCCACGGCTCCCAGCACGGCGCCGTTCTCGAAGGGGAAGCGGCGGGAGAACATATCCTTTCCGGATTTCACCCCGTCCCGCATGAGGGCGGAGCGGAACACATCCGGGAACAGTTCCTTTTCCGCGATCATCTCCACGTTGATGCGCTCGTTGGCCATGGCCATGAGGTGCCGCACCTCCCGGTACACCGCGTCCTTGAATTCCTCAAAGGTCTTCATCTCCCGCACGTCCCCCACCTTCAGGCCGAAGTCCTCCTTCGTATACCGGCAGTAGCCGTTGTGCAGGGCGATATCCATGGCGTGGGGGATGATGAAGAAGATGGCCACCTGGGTGCGGGTCTCCGCCTGGATATTTCCGTCCACGCAGCCCGTGGCGCAGTAATCCCGGGCGATCTCCACCGGGACCCGGTTCGCTTCACTCTGCCCGGCAAAGAAATTGATATAGGAATCGTCCCCCAGGAAGGCGGGCATCCCCAGGCCGGAGCGGACGCACTCCATGGCCTTTACCATCAGGTCCATGGGGGTATCCTTATGCACCCGGAGGGTGACGGTGTGGTGGGGCAGGTGGGTCTCCTGCGCCGCCTCCAGCAGGAGATAGCTCAGCTCGTTGGTGGCGTCGGACCCGTCCGCCTTCTGACCGCCGATGGTCCAGTTGTACCACTTGGCCATGCCCGCGTTTTTCGCCCGGTTGGCCTTGCCGGAGACCCGGTTCAGCTTCATCACCTTGCAGCGCATGATCTCCAGCAGCTCCAGGACCTCCTCGTCCGTGATCCGGCCCTCGTCCCTGTCCTTCCGGTAGTAGGGATACATGTACTGGTCGAAGCGGCCGGCGGTGGAGGTGGGGGAGGGGCAGACCATGAGGAAGGTGAACCAGAAGCTCTGCAGCGCCTCCCGGAAGGTCTCCGCCGGGTATTCCGGCACCTTCCGGCAGATCCGGGCCATTTCCCGCAGCTCGGCGGCCCGGATGTCGTCCTTTTCCTCTCCCGCCAGCGTATCGCACAGGTCCGCGTAACGGTGGGCGAAGCGCACCCAGGCCTCAAAGACGATGACGACGCCCTCCCAGAAGTTCCGCTTCTCCACCGCGTCCGCGCTTTCGTACCGCAGATCCCGGAGGCACTGCCTCGCCTCGTCGATGATCCCCCTGGCTCCCCGCTGCAGGATGGCGGCGTAGTCCACGCACACCAGGGAGAAGCCGGGGCCCAGGCCGTATCCGCTCATGGCGAAGCCGCCGCCGGAGCCGCCCTTCTTGTCCTTCCAGGGGGGCAGGATGACGCCGGATTTCATGAAGGGCCAGAGCCGGTCGTTTTCCCCCAGGCTTTTGCCCATGGCCTCCACCAGGTTCTGGTTGGAGGCGTTCCCGGCGAAGCGGTCGTTCAGCCGGTACAGCTCCTCCTCGTCCTCGGGACTGATGGTGTAGAGCTCGCTTTTCAGGGATTCCACCTCGTCCTTCGTCCAGACCCCGTATTCATACTGCATCTCCAGGCCGAAGGGCTTGCTGGCCCCGGAGCCGCAGAGCAGATCCTCCGGCTCGATGAAGATGGTGATATTGTCCAGGATATGGGCATGGAGCTTGCTGCGCCGCAGGAGCATGGGCTCCCCCCCGGTCTCATCCAGGGATTCGTTTGCCAGGCGGAACAGCTCCACGCACAGAGGGTATTTGTTTATCCGAAGGCTTTCTTTCATTCGACGGACCCGGTCGGTCATCCTCGCATCCTCCGCATCAAGTAATCTGTATGAGTTTATTCTCCCCTCTTTTCCGTTCCTTGTCAAGAGCATGCCGGGACACTCGACATCCGCCCGCGGGGGCGGTATAATGGAGACAGCCTAAGAAGGAGCGGGTGCGTTTTGATGAGAGAGAAACTGTCCATGGCCGCCAAGCTGGCGACGGGGGTGCTGGTCTTCGGCGCCTGGCTGCTGATGATCCGTTCCGCCGCCGGGACCCTGAGCGATACGGGGGTCCGGAGCCTGCGGTATTTCACCGTTCTCTCCAACTTCCTCTGCGCCATCGCGGCCCTGATCCATTTTTGCTTTCTGGCTGTGCGGAAGTCCGCTCCCCGCTGGGTCCTGCGCCTGAGCTATGCGGGCACCGCCGCCGTGGGCGTCACCCTCATGGTGGTACTCCTGTTCCTGGGACCGCTGTACGGTTACATTGCCTTGCTGAAGGGGGCGAATCTCTGGTTCCATCTGCTCATCCCCCTCCTGGCCATCCTGGACCATATCCTCCTGGAGCCGGGGGAGCGGCCCTCCTTCCGGGATACCTTCCTGTGCCTGATTCCCGTGGCCCTGTATGGGGTGGGGTATATCGCGAACCTCCTGCTGAACGGGGTGGGGGAGTGGCCGGATACCAACGACTGGTACCTGTTCACCTTATGGGGCACCCCCGTGGCCGCCTGCATCGCCCTGGGCATCCTGCTCCTTGCCTGGGGCATCGCCCTGGCCCTCCGGGCCCTGGGACGGGCTAGGGTGAAGCGGGAGGCATAAGAAAACCAAATACACAGGTGTGCTGCAAAATGCGATCGCCTGTCATTCCGAGCCGGTGCGCACACTGGCGTGGGAATCCGTCTCCTTTACAAGGGCAAACGGATTGCCGCAGCCCCTTCGGGGCTTCGCACTGACGGGTGAGGGGCATTTTGCAGCACACCCGCTTTATCTGCTCATATTATACTTTGAATACATCCCGGAGGAAGGCGTCCGCATGGGTGACCCACAGGTCGAAGTTGGGGAAGCCCACTCCGTCCATGATCTTCCATCCGGCGTAGCCGTGGGGATGACCGGCAAAGGTGTGCACCTCCAGGGGCACTCCCCGGGCCAGAAGATCCGGGTACAGGGCGTGGAGGTTCTCCATGCCGTCGTCCAGCCGTCCCACGGCGAAGAAGGTGGGGGGATATACCGCCCCGGTGTAGTCGTATTCCGTTCCCTTGTGCCGGGAACCGTAGATGCTCAGCTGGGCGTCCGGTCCACCGGGGAGCTCGTCCAGCTCATCCGGCCGGTAGTCCGGGAAGCGATCCGCCACCTTCTGGTCCCCGGAGAAGGATTCGATGCAGAAATCGATGGTGATGCCCCCGTTGGAGAAGCCCGCCATGGCGATGCGGTCCGGCTTGATCCGGTATTTCTCCGCGTCCCGGCGCAGGATGCGCAGACACCGGGCGGCGTCCGCCCCCGTCTCGTACCGGCTCCAGGGGCAGCCGTTGGGCCGGCACTGGAGGATGAAGCACTGGTACCCCAGGGCGTTGAATTCCCTTCCCGTCTGATAGCATTCGTTGATGGTCCCGGCCCCGTGGCTCCCCCCGGCGATGAGCACGATCGCGCCCACGGGGGTCACATCCTCCGGAATGAGCATTTCCAGGAAGTAAGGAAGAAAATCCGGCTCGTGGTCGTTCTGATGCCCGGGGTTTTCCCGGTAATCCGTATCCTTGGGCATGTTGCCTTCGGGCCACAGGTAGATGCGCTCCGGGGCGTCCGGCAGGGGACGGATGGCCTTCCGCATTTCGGCAAACCGCGCCTTCAGGGCGGCCCGTGCTTCGGGTTCCTCCGTATCCATCATCTGCTGCTGGAGCTTGAACAGGGCGATGAGCTCCTCCACCGGGTAGCGGGTGGGATCCTCGTACAGGGGAATGGCCAGGTTCACCTCGTCTCCGCAGGCCAGAGCGAACTCCCGCCGCTTCCGCATGAGTTCCCGGAATTCCGGACTGTCCATAAAATACTGCCTCCTTGAATGGGAAATGGGGAGCCGTTCGGCTCCCCATTATTTTACCAGGATGGCTGGTTGGTTTCAACTGACGAAAGCGGTGTTGCCGCTGCCCGGATCGGCTCTCTGACCTCTCCGGACTCCCCAAGCTGCGTCTCCCCTTCGGTGTGGAGGACGATGCCCTTTTTCGCCAGCCAGGCGTTGGTGCGCCGGGAGGTGACCAGGGGATGGGTGTAGAAATCCGCGGAGCGGCGATAGCCGGATTTGCTGTTCTGCTGTTCCTCTTCGCAGGTGATGGAGATCCTGGCGGAATACACCTGGGCATAGTAATCCTTGTCGGAGATCAGCCAGATCCGCCCCAGGGTCCCGTCTTCGATATCCGGCAGGATGCAGTCCCGGTAGAAGGCCTCCGCTTCCGCATCCGTCAGGCTGAGATCGTAGGAGATGAATACGCCCTCCAGATCCTGGGGACCCGTGTACTCGGTCCCGTAGTCCCAGCCGGATTCGGCGAAATTCCCCAGGATCTCTTCGATCCGCTCCCGGCGCTTATCCGGATCCGTGTAGGACGCCTCTCCATAGGTGCTCAGCAGATAATCCTCCGGATCGTTGAAGCCTGCGGCCCGGGCGCACTCCGGCACGGTCATGCGTGCGGATACGCTGGCATAGACGATGTTCTCCCGGGTGACGGGGATATCCATCTGCTTCCGGGCGGCGGTGGCCTCGGCGCAGTTCAGCAGATCCTGGACAAGGCCCAGCTCGCCCGTTTCATTCAGATCATACCAGTAGGCAAGAGGATAGGACCGGTCCATGTGCAGGCCGTTTTTCAGCTCGTAGCTCAGATGGAGATCCATCCGCGCATGTTCAGGATCCTGATTCAGGGCCTTGTCCGCCAGGATCTCCCTGTGCAGCTCCAGGACCCGGGCGACGTTCTCCGGCTCCGTCAGGAGGGCGGATTCTCCGCTGCAGGAGAGGGAGACGCTTTTCACCTGCTCCGCTTTGGGGATGTGCCGCTCATAGCCGAAGAGGTCGAAGCGCATGCCCAGCATCAGGACCAGGATCACGGCGCAGCAGATCCCGAAGCCCGCCCAGGACTTCTTCCCGAAGACCCGGAATGTCTTTTTCATAAGCATCTCCGCGGCGAACCAGCCGATGAAAGCCCCCAGAAGGAAGAAGACCAGCAGCGTGGAGAAGGAGGAAGCCGCGTTCTGGCTCCAGTAGAGGATGGCCTGCATCAGGCAGGCGAGGCACAGGCCGCAGCCCAGGGCCATGCACCAGCGGAACACGGGACGCAGGAAATCCACCGCCACCACGTCCCCGGCGGACTCCATCTTCCGGCGGCGGAACAGGAGCAGAGCGGCCATGATGCAGAGGATGCCCACCGCAGCGTAGATCAGCAGCAGATCCCAGCCGCGGAAAACCACCTGTCGGATCACGTATTCCCCCTGAGGGGTCTGTCCGTAGATGCTGTCCACGTCCAGCCGGGCGATCATCCCCACGGCGGGGGAGAGGTAGCAGGCCAGGTCGCTCACCATACCATCCCTGTACATACCGTAGACGAAATAGCCCAGCACCAGGTGCAGGAGGAAGTCCACCGCCACCGCCACGAAGTTCAGGATCCCGTATACCACGGGGAGGATCAGGATATTCCCCGTGAGCTGGGCGCAGAGGGTGGCGAAGCCGTAGAAGAACAGGAGCATCAGCACCGAGATGCAGAAGAATTCCCCCAGGACCGCGGGGCTGAAGCCCCCGGCGAGGCACACGGGCAGGGTGAGGAGGGAGACGATCAGGTTCCCCGCCGCCAGGGGCAGGAAGCCTGCCAGCAGGGCGGAGAAGAACTGTCCCTCCCGCCGGACGGGGAGACAGGCCATGCCGCTGGCGCTGCGGCCGGCATACAGGAAGCTCCATACCGCCATGGCGGAGAAGACGGCGAAGATCGCCCCCATGATCTCCCCGCCGAACCGGGCCAGGTTCAGCACCCATTCCCGGAACTCCATGGCCGAGATGCCGGGATACCGCAGGCCCCGCAGCAGGGGCAGGGGCATGACCAGGATCCAGATGAGCAGATATCCGGCCCAGAGCGGCCAGAAGCGCTTCATGCCGCTGCGCAGCAGGGCGCCGTTAAAGCAGGATGTCTTTGACCGCATAGTCGTTCCCTCCCAGTTCGTAGATGAAGATCTCCTCCAGGTTCAGGGGCAGGGCGTCCATGTACAGGGGCTCCAGCTCCTGGAGCCTCGCCAGGATCTCCCGGGTATCCCCCCGAAGGATCAGGGTATGGAGTCTCCCGCTGACGGATTCGTGCACCAGGTTCAGACTCGCAGGCAGGGGTTTTTCCTCCTTCAGGGCCAGCTGCACCTTGGTGATGTTTTCCTGCAGCTCGCTGAGGCTGCGTTCCAGCAGGAGCTTTCCGTGATCCAGGATGCCCACGTGGTCGCACACGTCCTCCAGCTCCCGGAGGTTGTGGCTGGAGACCAGCACTGTAATGCCCCGCTCCGCCGCGTCCGCCATGAGCAGGCTCCAGATCTGGCGGCGCATCACCGGGTCCAGACCGTCCACCGGCTCGTCCAGTACCAGGATCTCCGGGCGCATGCACAGGCTGAGCCAGAAGGCCGCCTGCTTCTGCATGCCCTTGGACATGCGGCGGATGGGCATGTGCTCATCCAGGGGGAAGACCTCTTTCAGCTTTTCGTACCGGTTCAGGTCGAAGGCAGGGTAAACGCCCTTGTAGAAATCCCGCATGTCCCGGATCCCCGCGGAGCTGAAGTAGAAGATCTCGTCCGGGATATAGGCCATTTTTGCTTTGATCTCCGGATTTTCGTAAATGGGCTCTCCGTCCGCCAGGATCTCCCCGGAATCCGGCCGGTAGATGCCCATGATGTGGCGGATGATGGTGCTCTTGCCGCTGCCGTTGGGGCCGACCAGCCCGTATACCGCCCCGGTGGGGACGGTCATGCTCAGCCCGTCCAGGGCTTTGAAGTCCCCGAAGGTCTTGGTGACGTTTTTCACTTCGATCATGTTCTCTCTCCTCCTTCGCGCACACAGGCCAGGAGTTCTTCTTCTCCCGTCCCCAGGCTCCGCAGTTCCGCGGCGGTCTCCCGCAGCCGGGTCATCAGCTCGTCCTTCCGCTGGGAAGCGGCCTCCTGCTTCAGGGCCGCGAAGTTCCCCTTGCCGGGGACGGAGTCGATGTATCCCCCCTGTTCCAGCTCCCGGTAGGCCCGCTGGATGGTGTTGGGGTTGATGGCCAGCTCCTGGGCCAGCTCCCGTACGCTGGGGAGCTTTTCCCCCGGAGGAAGGACCCCGGTGAGGATCAGCTTCTGCAGCTCATCCCGGATCTGCTCGTATATGGGTCTGGGATCCCGGTAATTGATGGAGATCAAGTCCCTCACCTCGCTTATGGCGGACGGATCCTCAGGGAACCCGCCCAACTGTATTACATGTATTAGTACAGTTAAAATACACCGGCGGAAACGGCTTGTCAAGAGGGTTTTCGAATTTCTTTCCCCCTTGTGGAAAAGGCAGAAAAAACGCCGGAGTACTTGACACCCGCCTCCGGAAGTTGTTGAATACAGATGTGTCACATCTGATATACCGGATTACTTATAAAGGACAGAGAGATGGAGAAAGACCTGCGCACCTACCGGGCCGGCATCGACGTGGGCTCCACCACGGTGAAGCTGGCCGTCCTGAACGAGGAAGGAGCGGCGATATTCGGGGAATACCGCCGTCATCATGCCCAGACCCAGGAGACCTTGGGGGAGCTGCTCGCCCTGGCGGCGGAGCGGCTGGGTCCCTGCGCCCTGCGGCTGTGCATCACCGGCTCCGGCTCCATGGGGCTGAGCAAAGCCCTGGGGATCCCCTTCGTCCAGGAGGTGGTGGCGGTGGCGGATGCGCTCCGCTCCTCCTGGCCCCAGACGGACGTGGCCATCGAACTGGGGGGCGAGGACGCCAAGATCATCTACTTCCGGGGCGGATTGGATGAGCGGATGAACGGCGTCTGCGCCGGCGGCACCGGCTCCTTCATCGATCAGATGGCCTCCCTGCTGCAGATGGACGCGGCGGGACTGAACGAGGCCGCGAAGGAGTATAAAGAGATCTATACCATCGCCGCCCGCTGCGGCGTGTTTGCCAAAACGGATATCCAGCCCCTGATCAACGACGGGGCTTCCCGGGCGGATCTGGCCGCCTCCATTTTCCAGTCCGTGGTGAACCAGACCATTTCCGGCCTGGCCTGCGGCAAGCCCATCCGGGGCTGCGTGGCTTTCCTGGGGGGACCGCTGCATTTCCTCACAGAGCTGAAGGCCGCCTTCATCCGCACCCTGAAGCTGACGCCGGAGAACATCGTGGACCCGCCGGATTCCCACCTCTTCGCCGCCATGGGAGCGGCCATGCAGGAGGGGGGCGCGGTTTTCGATCCCCTGGCGCTCCGGGAAAAGCTGGCCCGGGGCGTGGAGACGGAGCAGGCCACCAAGCGGCTGGAGCCCCTCTTTGCCGATCAGGGGGAGTATGACGCCTTTGCCGCCCGGCATGCCCGGGCCAAGGTCCGCAGACGGGAACTGAAGGACTATGCGGGTCCCTGCTATCTGGGGATCGACGCGGGCTCCACCACCACCAAGCTGGCTCTCATCTCCCGGGAGGGAGAGCTGCTGTACTCCACCTATGCCGGGAACAAAGGCAATCCCATCGAGACCGCACGGGCCGCTTTGGGGGAGATCTCCGCCGCCATGCCGGAGGGGGCGTATATCGCCCGCTCCTGTTCCACGGGCTACGGGGAAGCCCTGCTGAAGGCCGCTTTCCGCCTGGACGAGGGGGAAGTGGAGACCGTGGCCCACAGCACCGCCGCCGCCTTCTTCGATCCGGAGGTGGACTGCGTGCTGGATATCGGCGGGCAGGATATGAAGTGCATCCGTCTGAAGGACGGCGTGGTGGATACGGTGATGCTCAACGAGGCCTGTTCCTCCGGCTGCGGCTCTTTTATTGAAAACTTCGCCTCCTCCCTGGGCTATACGGCGGAGGCTTTTGCCAGGGAAGCCCTGTTTGCCGCCTCTCCCATCGATCTGGGCACCCGCTGCACCGTGTTCATGAACTCCAACGTGAAGCAGGCCCAGAAGGAAGGGGCGCCGGTTTCAGATATTTCCGCCGGCCTGGCTTACAGCGTCATCAAAAATGCCCTGTACAAGGTCATCAAGCTGGCGGATGCCAGCGACCTGGGAAAGCATATCGTGGTCCAGGGCGGCACCTTCTTCAACCAGGCCGTGCTCCGGGCCTTTGAGCGCATCGCCGGAACGGAGGCGGTGTGCCCGGATATCGCCGGGATCATGGGCGCCTTCGGGGCAGCCCTCATCGCCCGGTCCCGGGACAAGGGGGAAAAATCCGGCATGCTCACCCTGCCGGAGATCCGGGATCTGAAATACACCGCACGGGCCGCCCGGTGCGGCGGCTGCGAGAACAACTGCATGCTCACCGTCAACACCTTCGAGGGGGTGGGGCGGTACATCAGCGGCAACCGCTGCGAAAAGAAGATCGCCTCCCATACCGGCGTCCGCAAGGGAGAGGATCTGGCAGCCTGGAAGCTCAAACGCATCTTCGATTATGAGCCTCTTCCGGAGAAGGAGGCTCCTCGGGGCGTCCTGGGGCTGCCCCGGGTGCTGAACATGTATGAGAATTACCCCTACTGGGCGGTGTTCTTTCGGGAGCTGGGCTTCCGCACCGTCCTCTCCCCTCTGTCCAGCCGGAGCATCTTCGAGCTGGGCATGGAGTCCATCCCCAGCGAATCCGAATGCTACCCGGCCAAGCTGGCTCACGGCCACGTGCAGTGGCTCTGCGACCAGGGGATCCGCACCATCTTCCACCCCTGCGTGTTCTATGAGTATCAGGAGACGCCGGACGCCCAGAACCATTTCAACTGCCCCATGGTGGTCTCCTACCCGGAGAACCTGAAGAACAACGTGGAGGCGGTGTCTTCCGGGGAAGTGGAGTATATCCGCCCCTTCCTGGCCTTCACGGATGAGAAGACCGCGGCGGACCGGCTGGTGCAGGTCTGCCGGGAGCACTGGGGTATCCCCGCCCGGGAGGTCCGGGCCGCCGCCGCCAAAGCCTGGGCGGAGCAGCGGAAGGTGAAGGCGGAGCTCCGGGCGAAGGGCGCGGAGGTCCTGGCGAAGATGGAAGCGGAGGGCAG
>CAMZJG010000011.1 GCA_947307505.1 uncultured Clostridia bacterium
TCCCCGGCATCGCCATCACCAACGCCATGCGGGAGATGCTGATCTCCGACACCATTTCCGGCATTTTGCGATTGGTGGAGGCCCTGCTCATCGCCACGGCGGTGGCCTTCGGGTTCGCTCTCGCCATGTTCGTTTTCAAAGGCTACTTCCCCGAGGAGCATTTCACCTCCCTCACGGCGGATCTGCCCTGGCTTCAGGTGCTGGCCGCCGGGGTGGGCACTCTGGGCTTTGCCATCCTCTTCAACAGCCGGCCGAGGCGGCTGTTCCTGGGGGCGCTGGGCGGCGGGCTCACCTGGGTGGTGTATCTGATCCTTGCGCAGTATCTTGCCCCGGACTTCGTATGCGTGGCTCTGGCGGCAGCCTTTGGCGCCGTGTTCGCCGAGATCATGGCCCGGGTCTGCAAGGCGCCGGCCACGGTGTTCACCATCCTCTCCGAGATCGCGCTGATCCCTGGCGGAAGCCTGTACATCACCATGCACCACCTGGTGGGCGGGCGGCAGGCGGAGGCCCTGCAGTACGGCATGCACACGGTCATGGTGGCTATCGCCATCGCCCTGGGCATCGTCCTGGTCACCGCCTTCACCACCAGCTTCTTCTCCCGGAAGAAGCGCCCTGCCACGAAGCATAAGCATTGACGCAATGCCGACCTTTTTTCCATTGACAAACGCCCCCGCCGAGGCTATAATAACCATGCTGTCTTTGTGCCTGTAGCTCAGCTGGATAGAGTGACAGACTCCGACGCTGAAGGCCTATAGTCCTTGAAAATTGCATAAAAACCACATATGTGCCTGTAGCTCAGCTGGATAGAGCGTTAGACTCCGACTCTAAAGGCCGCACGTTCGAACCGTGTCAGGCACGCCAGAAAAGCCCCGAAAATACTACGTTTTCGGGGCTTTTCTTTTTTTGCTCTTATAGCACACACCGTAGCACATCTTTTTCCACCAATGTATAGAAGCATCAGAAATGTATAGGCGATTTCAGGATTTTCCGGTCAAAAGTAGTTGTTTTAGCACATTTTCGCACATTTTTTCTAATAACCATTGGACTAATTGCCCCTTTCTCGGACACAATGGACAGCCTTTCCATCATCCTGTTTTTGACTGCGTCCACGAACCATCCGCCTCAAATTATATATTATTTCCTTTCCTTTCAAAACCCCCTTCTCCCACGCCGTTTATAGGTGAGGGGCAAAATTCAAAAGCCCTCCACCTTGACAACTGAATACCCAGATCGGGTAACAGCAGAATGATACTTCCGCCTTGAACGCGTCACAGCATTGGGCGGCCCGGCCGGGAGGCGGGGGTCCGAGAGGACATGCGCGAGGACGGCGGCCTGAGAAGGGAACGAGAAATCATTTTACTGGAAAGGCAAAGAAAATGGGTAAAGTAACAGCAATCGTTAACCAGAAGGGTGGCGTCGGCAAGACGACCACTGTGATCAACCTCGGCGCATGTTTTGCCCGTATGGGCGAGCGGGTCCTGCTGATCGACATGGACGGTCAGGGCAATATGAGCCGTGGCCTGGGCTGTAAAGTGAAGCGCAGTCAGTACACCATCCGCAACGCGCTGGTGGACATCATGAACGGAGTCGATGTCGATCCCATGAAAGGGATCGTTCCCGCGAAATATGATCCCCTGTATATCATGCCCGCAGATAATATCGGCTTTTTTTCAGATATTTAGGGATTTTTGAGACCGGTATTTCATTGCATCCGACTCTAAAGGCCGCACGTTCGAACCGTGTCAGGCACGCCAAAGCAAAGGCCCCGTCCATCGGATGGGGTCTTTGCTTTACGCACGCGTGCGTGCGGGTTCGAACGTAGTACGCATACGAGGCGGCATGCCGCCTCGTTCCGGCATCGCTTCCTTGTTTAGCTTGCATTCAAAGCGATACCGTACCGTGTCAGGCACGCGCGTCCGAAGGACACACCTCTTTGCATCATCCCTGTCCAGCGTTTGATTGTCAGAGCACGCCCTTCGAACGTCGTTCGCATCCCTTCCAAAGCACGCCCCCCCTTCTCCTCGCGTTGACGCCCGGGACGGAACGTGGTACACTACGAAAAAAACAGGAGGGTTTCTATGGACAAGGCCGAGTCTCTGAACATGATCGCCGCCATCAGCGACGCCTACGGGGCGCCGGGCTTCGAGGATGAGGTGCTGCAGGTGATCCGCCGCTTCGGGGCGGACCTGGGCGACTTCAAAGAGGACACCATGCGGAACCTCTATCTGGAACGCCGGGAGAACCGGGGCGCCGGTGTGCGCATCCAGCTGGACGCGCACATGGACGAGGTGGGGTTCATGGTCCAGGCCATCCGCCCCAACGGGACGCTGCGCTTCGTGCCCTTAGGGGGCTGGGTCCCCGCCAACATCCCCGCCCATCGGGTGCGAGTGCAGACGGCGGACGGGACCTACATCCCCGGGATCGTGGCCAGCAAGCCGCCCCACTTCATGAGCGAGTCGGAGCGCAAGCAGGCTCCCGCCATCGAGGACATGAGCATCGACGTGGGCTCCTGCAGCCGGGCCGAGACCATGGACGTCTTCCATGTGCGCATAGGCGCGCCGGTGGTCCCGGACGTGCGCTTCTCCTACGAGGCGGCGCACGACCTCATGATCGGCAAGGCCTTCGACTGCCGGCTGGGCTGCGCAGCCATCCTGGAGACCCTGGGGCTTTTGTCCGGCCGGACCCTGGCCGCGGACGTGACCGCCGCCTTCTCCACCCAGGAGGAGATGGGCACCCGGGGCGCCACCGTCACCGCCAATGCGGTGAAGCCGGACCTGGCCATCGTGTTCGAGGGGTGCCCGGCGGACGACACCTTCTCCGAGGCCTATATGATCCAGACCGCCCTGGGCAAGGGGCCCATGCTCCGGCATCTGGACAAGCGGATGATCACCCACCCCCGGTTCCAGCGATTCGCACTGGACCTGGCGGCGGAGCTGGACATCCCGGTGCAGGAAAGCGTGCGCACGGGCGGCTCCACCAACGGCGCGCCCATCCACCTGAGCAACGCGGGCGTGCCCACCATCGTCGTGGGCATCCCCGTCCGCTACATCCACACCCACTACGGCATCGCCACCTACAGCGACGTCATGAACAGCGCCCGCCTGGCCGCCGCTATCTTGGAGCGGGTGGACGAACAGCTCCTGGCCTCCTTCTGAAACTTGCTTTTTACAGGCAAAAGCCCTGCCGTCGCGGCAGGGCTATGACTTATGCTTTAGCTTTTTATGCCTCCCGATAGACCACGGCGCCGTCCACCATCGTCAGGTGCACCGTGGCGGCGATGTCCCGGAGGGGATCGCTGTTCCAGAGGACCAGGTCCGCGTCCTTCCCCGGCTCCAGGCTCCCCACCCGATCGGCAATGTCCGTGTACCGGGCGGGGTAGATGGTGATGGCCTTCCAGGCCTCCTCCTCCGGGAGCCCGTGGCGGACCGCCAGGCCCGCGCACAGGGATAGAGCCTCCAGGGAGATGACGGGGTCGTCGGTGATGATGGCGAAGGGGACGCCCGCCCGATGGAGGATGGCCGGGGTCTCGAACTTCTTATCCATCACCTCCATCTTGGTGGGGGTGCCGCCGGAGTTGGGGCCGACGAAGGCCGGGTACCCCTCCGCCGCCAGGATGTCTGCGATCTTGGCTCCCTCGGTGCAATGGTCCAGCGTCAGCCGAAGGTCGAACTCCTTGGCGATGCGGATGGCCGTGCAGATGTCGTCCGCCCGGTGGGCGTGGGCCTTCAGGGGGATCTCCCGTTTCAGGACGGGGATCATGGCCTCCAGCTTCATGTCGAAGGCGGGGGGCTTGTCCGAGGCCTTGGCCTCCATGTAGTTCCGGGTCTTGAAGAGGATCTCCCGGATCATACCGGCGATGGCCATGCGGGTGGCGGGGGTCTTCTTGGCCTCCGTGCCGTAGTTGCGCTTGGGGTTCTCGCCGAAGGCCACCTTCATGGCCACGGGGTTGCGGATGATCATGTCGTCCACCCGCCGCCCCACGAACTTCACCGCCATGGCCGTGCCGCCGATGACGTTGGCGCTGCCGGGGGTGGTGACGCCGCTGGTGACACCGCAGCGGATCGCCCGCTGGAGCTGCTCGTCGAAGGGGTTGAAGGAGTCCATGATCCTCAGGTGCGGCGTCAGGGGATCGGTGTTCTCGTTGTGGTCGCTGTGGGAGCCGATGGCCCGGGGCGTGTTGCCCGTGTGGCAGTGGGCGTCCACCAGGCCCGGGGTCAGGAGCCTGCCGCCGGCGTCCAGGGTCTCGACCCCCTCCGGCGCGTCCGCCGTGGGACCCACCGCCAGGATCTTGCCGGCGTCGATCAGGATCTGGCCCCCGGGGATATCCGGTCCCGACATGGGCTTGATGTATGCGTTTTGAATCAGCAGCATGGGTGACCTCCTTTCATTCGTACATGCCCTTGACCAGGACCCGCTGCCCCTCCATGAGCTTTCTGCCCCTGGCGATGACGGTGTCGATGGTGAGGTCCTCCCGAAGCAGCACCAGGTCTGCGTCGCTCCCCGCCTGGACCGTGCCCTTGCGGGGGTAGAGCAGCAAAGCTTCCGCCACGTTCTTGGTGATGCAGGGCAGGATGTCCTCCAGGGGGATGCCCATGCGGACCAGCTCCCGCACCGTGTTGAACAGGGAGGTCATCTTGCCCACGCCCATGCCGATCACGTGCTCGTGGGTGGCGTCCCACTTGGGCATGCTGCCGTTGGAGTCGGAGCTGATGGTGGTCAGGGACTTGTTCAGCTCCGTCCAGACCCGGCTCAGGACTTTGGGCAGGTTCACCCCCGCGGTGAAGTCCGCGTAGCCGCCCATCTGGGTGAAGGTGACGGCCTGGTCCGGATGCTTGGCCATGTGGGTGGGCCGGAAGTGCCAGATGGGGATGTCCGTGGTGCGCACGATGTCCAGCAGGGGCTCGATGCCCGCCTTGTCCACGCCCATGTGGATGTGGAGCACCCCGGGCTTGCCGCCCACCAGCCCGGCCATGCGGATGTCGGAGACCAGGCGGATCAGCTCCTCCCGGGTGGGATGGCTGCCCCGGTTGTCCGACAGGGCCAGCTTGCAGCCCAGGACCTCCTGGAGCATGACGATGTCCCGCATGACGGAGCCCGTCAGCGTGACGGGGGGATAGCAGTAGGCGCTGGTGAGGCAAAAGGCGGTGACGCCCTCGTTGTTCAGGGCCTTGGTCTTGGCCAGCAGCGCGTCCACGCTCCTCGTGATGCAGTCCGTGCCCAGCACGCCCACCAGGGTGGTGACGCCCGCCTCCACCACGTTGGAAAGCTGCAGCTCCGGGGTCCGGGAATGGAGCCCCTGCTCGCCGCCGCCGCCGATGGGGTGCACGTGCTGGTCCATAAAGCCGGGGACGGCGATCAGCTCGGAGCCGTCGATCACCTCCGTGCCCGGCAGGGGGCAGTCGATGTGATCCTCCACCAGGGCGACCTTGTCGTAGGAAAGCAGGACGTCCTTTTTGCCCAGGGGACGAGGATCGTACAACGTCACATTCTTCAGCAGGATCATGTTCATACTTCCTTTCTCAAGCACCGCAGTTCATTCTTCCAGATCGGGAGCGAGGCGCAGCATATCCTCCCCCCGGCACACGTACCGAAGGGGCGGGATGCCGGCGATGAGTCCGCCGCTGGGGGCGAGGACGGGCTGATCGTCCAGATAGGCGACCGCGTCCCCTTGACGCACCACGTCCCCCGGGGCCGCCGCGGGACGGACCAGGCCGCCGCGATCCGCCCGGATCGGCTGGCGGCAGTCGAAATAGCGGATGGGGACGGGGGCGGGCTTCTCCCCGGCCAGGATGTTCAGGTTCCGAAGGTACCCCAGGACCTGCCGGGCGATGGCCTCGGCCGCGTCCTCATAGATCACGCCGCCGGGCTGGCCCCCGGGCAGCTCGATCAGGATGCCCTTCTGGCCCCGCTGCTCGCAGCTTTCGATGTACAGCTGGCCGCGGGTGCCCTTGGAGCTGACTACATGGGGGACGCCCAGCATCTTGCAGAGGGGTTTGGCGAAGGCGAATTTTTTAAAGTAGTGCATGGCGTAGGTGGTGCCGTAGAGCCCGCAGCAGTGGAGGTCCAGCACGTAGTCGAACCCCTCCGTCTGCCGCCAGATCTCATAGGCCAGCCGCTGGGTATGGCTGCCGTCGGGGGCGCCGGGGAAGCTGCGGTTGAGATCGAGGCCGTCCTCCGGGGCCTTCCGCTCCCTGGCCCGGATGGCCGAAGGGTTGCACCTGGGAAGGATGCACACCTCTCCCAGGAGGGTCTCTTTCTGCAGCAGGGAATAGATCAGCTCCGCCGCGTAGATGGCCGTCTGCTCGTTGCCGTGGATGCCGGCGGTGATCACGATGGAGGGGCGTCCGGCGCCCAGACGATATTCCTGCAAAGGTCCCATCACGCCTTCCCTCCTTTCACCAGTTCTGTCCATTCCCTGATCTCCGCCTCGGTGCCGTACACCTGGTGCCCCTCTGCCACCGTATGGTAGGCGGGGGGGTTGACGTCGGTATACTGGTGGATGGAGGGATCGTAGTTGATCTTGACACGCCGCTTCTCGCTCAGGGGATCGGGCAGGGGGATGGCGGAGAGCAAGGCCCGGGTGTAGGGGTGGACGGGGTTGGCGAACAGCTCGTCCGAGGAGGCTGACTCCACCAGCTTGCCGTAGTACATGACGCCGATCCGGTCGCAGAAGTATTTGACCACGCTCAGGTTGTGGGCGATGAACAGGATGGTCAGGCCGAACTCGCTTTTCAGGGAATTGATCAGGTTGATGATCTGGGCCTGGACGGACACGTCCAGGGCGGAGACGGGCTCGTCGGCGATGATGAGCGTGGGGTCCACCGCCAGGGCCCGGGCGATGCCGATGCGCTGCCGCTGGCCGCCGGAAAACTCGTGGGGGTACCGGGTGGCATGCTCCGCCATGAGGCCCACGTGCTGGAGCATGTCCACGATCTTGGCGTGGCGCTCGGTCGCGTCCTTCATGCCCCGGCGCTTGAGCCCGTCGCCGATGATCTCCTCCACGGTCATGCGGGGGTTCAGGGAGGCGATGGGGTCCTGGAAGATCATGGCGATGTTCTCCGTGATGAACCGGCGGTCCGCCGCCTTCAGCTTCCCGGAGATCAGCTTGTCCTTGAAGTACACCTCGCCGCCGGTGGGCGTATAGAGGCGGATGATGGTCCGGCCCGTGGTGGTCTTGCCGCAGCCGGATTCGCCCACCAGGCCGTAGACCTCCCCCGGATAGATCTCGAAGGACACGTCGTCCACCGCCTTCACCACCCGCTTCCTGCCCCGTTTCTTGGTGGTGAAGTACATCTTCAGATGCCTGACCTCCAGCAGAGGCCGCCGCTCGGTCGTGCTATCCATGGATATCGTTCTCCTCCTTCATGCGCCGAATGCGGTTCTTCAGGATCTCGGGCATCTCCACCTTGGGCGCGTCGGGGTGCAGCAGCCAGGTGGCGGCGTAGTGGGTGTCGGTGATCCTGAAGTACGGGGGCTCCCGCTCGAAGTCCAGCTCCAGGGCCCACTGGTTCCGGGCGGCGAAGGCGTCGCCCTTGGGGGGATGGAGCATGTTGGGCGGCGCGCCGGGGATGCTGAACAACGTCTCCTTGGTGTTCAGATCCGGCATGGCGGAGAGCAGCGCCCAGGTGTAGGGATGGGCCGGCTCGTAGAACACCTCCTGGCTGGTGCCGTACTCCACGATCCGGCCGGCGTACATGACCGCCACGCGATCCGCCATGTTGGCCACCACGCCCAGATCGTGGGTGATGAAGATGATGGACAGGTCGTTCTTGGCCTTGATGTCGTTGATCAGGTCCAAAATCTTGCTTTGGATGGTCACGTCCAGGGCGGTGGTGGGCTCGTCGCAGATGAGGATCTCCGGGTTGGAGGCCAGAGCGATGGCGATGACCACCCGCTGCCGCATGCCGCCGGAGAACTGGAAGGGGTATTGATCGTAGCGGACGGCGGGGTCCGGGATGCCCACCGCCTCCATCAGCTCCAACGCCCGCTGCTTCGCCTTGTCGGGGCGCATGTGGTCGTGATAGATCAGGACCTCGGAGATCTGCTTGCCGATCTTCATGATGGGGTTCAGAGCGGACAGGGGGTCCTGGAACACCAGGGAGATCTGCTTGCCCCGCACGTCGTAGAAATCCTTCTCCTTGAATTGAGCCAGGTCCTTCCCGTGGAAGAGGATCTTCCCCTCGTCGATGTGGCCGTTCTTGGGCAGGATGCCCAGGATAGCCTTGGTGGTCACCGTTTTGCCGGAGCCGCTCTCCCCCACGATGGCCAAGGTCTCCCCCTTGTGCAGCTCGAAGCTCACGTCCCGCACCGCGTAGACGGTGCCGGCGAAGGCGTTGAAGGAGACGCTCAGGTTTTCTACCGAAAGAATGGTTTCCATACACGCCCTCCTTTACGCGCCGCGCTGGGTGGGATCGAAGGCGTCCCTGAGACCGTTGGCCAGCATATTGAAGGAGATCATCAAGATGGAGATGACCGCCGCCGGGAAGAAGACCTGGACGGGGAACTGCATCATGACCTGCTGGCCCTGGGAGAGGAGCACGCCGATGGAGCATTCCGGCGCCCGGATGCCGAGACCGATGTAGGCAAGGAAGGATTCCGTAAAGATGGCGCCGGGGATGGCGATCATGGCCCGGGTGATGATGGGGCCGATGGAGTTGGGCATGATATAGCGGAAGATCAGCGACCGGTCCGGCTCGCCCAGGGTCCTGGCGGCCAGGACGTATTCGCTGCCCTTGTAGCGGTAAAACTGGGAG
This sequence comes from uncultured Clostridia bacterium, assembly GCA_947307505.1. Next base: position 8,754 of record CAMZJG010000011.1, read on the forward strand.
CGGATCATCTTGGCGGTGCCGATCCAGTTCTGCACCACCAGGGCGAGCACGATGGACAACAGGCCTGTGCCGAAGAACAGGATGAACAGCGTGACCACCACCACCTCCGGGAAGGCGCCGACGATCTCGGCGATGCGCATCATGATCATGTCCGCCTTGCCCCCGTAATAGCCGGCGATGGCGCCGTAGATGAGGCCGATGGTGATGTTGCAGGCCACGGACAAAAAGGCGATCAACAGCGAAATGCGGGCGCCCCGCCACATGCGGGTCCACAGGTCCCGCCCCAGATAGTCGCTGCCCATCCAGAAGCAGAACTCGTCCCCCAGGCCCTTGTACATGTAGTAGTCCACCTTCACGTCGCAGACCTCGACGCCCTTGATGGTCTTGAAGTTCTTCTTGGCCAGGATGCAGCCCTCGGGATATTTGTCCGTGTTGTCCAGGGAGTCCACCCGCCGGTTCTGGAGCCAGCGGCCGCCGTTGAGGATGCCGAGCTTGGCCAGGGCGGGCACCTTGGCAGGCATGTTGATGAGGTCCGGGTTCTGCTCGTTGAAGCCGTGCTCGTTCATGCCGGGGCCGAAGATGGCGAACAGGAGCACGATGAGGATGCCCACGAGGGCCGCCATGGAGATGCGGCTCTTGCAGAAGCGGATGGCCGCGTCCTTGAAGAAGCCGATGGGCTTGTGCTCGAAGGCCGCGTCCCGGATCTCCTCGGTCCGCTGGACCTCGCGCAGCTTTTGGGTGGGCACGTCCCTGAATTCCGGCGCGTCATGCGAGAAAAACTTCATTGTTTTTTACCTCCCATTCGGATGCGGGGATCCACCACGCCGTAGGACATATCCACGATAAACGTGGTCACCAGCGAGATGATGGTGAAGAACATCAGCGCCCCCAAGGTGAGATAGTAGTCGGAGGAGTTGATGGATTTGACCAGGATGCCGCCCATGCCGGGGATGGCGAAGATGGTTTCAATCACCAAACTGCCGCCCATGATGTGGGTGAACATGGGGATGATGATGTTGCACAGGGGCAGCAGGGAATTGCGGATGCCGTGGCGCAGGGTGGCCCTGAGGGAGGTGAGGCCCTTGGTGCGGGCAAGGAGCATGAAGTCGGAGTTCAGCGTCTCCGCCAGCTCCGCCCGAAGATACCTGGTCACGCGGGCGATGGGCCCCAGGGACAGGGCCAGGATCGGCAGAAACAGGCTCCGGAATTTGGCGAAGCCCACGGCTGTGCTGTCAAAGATGATGGGGAAAGCCCCCAGCTTGAAGGCGATGAAATACTGCAGGAGCGTAGCAAACACGAACGACGGCACCGAAATGAACAGCACCACGAAGAAGGACACCAGGTAATCGTAGAAGGAGTTCTTCCGCACGGCGGCCACGATGCCGAAGGCGATGCCCAACGGCAGGGAGATGAGCAGGGAAAAGAAGTTGATATACAGCGTGATGGGGATCTTGGTCCTGAGGACGGTCCAGACCGGCACGTTGATGGCTACCTTCAAGGACACGCCCCAGTCCCAATCGGTGACGACGCCCTTGAGAAAGTACAGGTATTGCACCGGGATGGGCTTGTCCAGATGATACTTGGCCTCCCGGATGGCCTGCTGCTCGGCGGACATGTCCACGTCGTCGTCATAGAGCCCTCCGGGCATCAGGCGTATCACCATGAAGCCAATGGTCATGATGATGAACAGCGTCAGCACCATGGCCAGCAAGCGCTGCAGCGTATACTTTAACATGAAAGATCGTTCTCCTTCGGATCGGGTGGATCAGAATTGGGCGAAAAGGGAGCTGCAGCAGCCCCTTGCTCGAGGCTGCTACAGCGATGATCTGTTGTTTAGTTGCCTTCGGTGATGCTGCTGTACATGTAGCCGCGGCCATAACCGGGCACATAGTGATCGAAGGGCAGGTTCACCCGCTCGCTGACCAGCGAGAAGGAGGGGACCTCATAGAGAGGCACTACGAACACGTCGTCCAGGGCGATCTTCTCCATCTGGAACACCAGATCGAGCCGGTAAGCAAGATCCTCCTTGGCTTTGCGGGTGTTGTTGGCCTCCTCCCACAGGGCGTCATAGGTGTCATCAAAGATAGGATCGGTCCTGTTCTTATACCAGGCGCAGTACACCTTCATGGCGTTCCAGGGCGCCAGGGAGCTGGTGTCCCAGCTGCCGATGCTGAAGTCGAAGCAGTTGAGCACGCCCTTCTGCCACAGTTTGCGCTGGGTCTTGGCCAGGTTCTTCTCCATGGGGTTCAGCTTGATGGAGAAGCCGTCGCCGAAGATCTTGGGCAGGGACTGCTCCAGGTATTCGGCCGTGGTCCGGTAGTTGGCGGAGGATTCGTTGTAGATGATCTCCAGCGTGACCTCGGTCAGACCGACCTCGGCCATGGCCTTGTCGTAGTACTCCTTGGCCAGGACCGGATCATAGCTGTTGTTTTCCTCGATGTAGGCCTTGGTGCCCTCCAGATCGCGGAACTTTTCACCGGTCTCTATGTTGCCCAACACCTTCTGGCCCAGGATGTAGTTGGCGGGGATGCCCTTGACCATGTTGGCAATGGTGGCTCTGTCCACGCCGTAGAACATGGCTTTGCGGAAGTTCAGGTTCCCCAGCAGGCCGTTGTGGTCTGGGTTGAGCCGGTTGATGGAGATGGTGTTCACGGTGGAGGCGGGGGCTTCGAGGA
>CAMZJG010000012.1 GCA_947307505.1 uncultured Clostridia bacterium
GGGCAGGGCGCTTCCCATGGGCAGAAGGAAGGCGGGGTACTCCGCCCCATCCTCGGGCAAAGGATGACTGGCGGCATCGTGCCGACCATCCTCCTGGGTCACCCAGCAGGGCGGGAAAGCCTGATACAGCCCGGTCTCCCGGACCTGCACCACATTGGGGGCGGCGTGGATCTTGCCCCAGAGGAGGGGCTTGTCCCGATTCGAAACCAGGGTGAGCATGGGCCGATCGAAAAGCGTGACGCAGCCCCGGACCGCCGCGCCGGCATCATGGCCGGAGAAGGTGATCCGTCCCTCCCCCGTCAGGGTCAGGTCCCCCAGGACCGTGGCGCCCCGGCGGTAGCCCTTCAGCAGGTTCTCGCCCTCCAGCCGCAGGAGGAGGTCCCCCTCGGCATACAGCGCGGCGCCGCGGAAATCTCCCTCCACCACCGCGCCGCGCAGGGTGAGGGTCCCGCTCTCCGGATCATACTCCGCCGTACCTTCCCCATAAGGGTATACGCCCCCCTGGGTGATCTCCTCGCCGCCCAGCCACAGCCGGGGACGGGGGGACCAGGGCCCGGAGGCCCGGAGGAGCAGTACGCACAGAAGGCCCAGGATCAGCAGGGCAAAGGCATTTCTCAGTTTATTCATGCCCTGATTATACAGATACCGGCGCGCTTCTGCAAGGGGCGGGAAAAAATTCACCCGGCTTCCAAAGATGCGTGGTAATTTTCCGGCGGATATGTTATGATTAAAGTATAGGGAATAACCCATATCGGAATCGGCCGGTCTCCCGGCCGGAAGGAGGTAATGGATTTGCCTTCCCAGGTCACCAATTATCAGTGCCCCGCCTGTACGGGTCCGCTGAAGTACGATCCCCAGTCCGGGAAACTCGTCTGCGAATACTGCGAGTCCGTTTACGATCCCAAGGAGATCGAAACCCTGTATGCCCAGAAGGAAGCCGAAGCGGAGGCCGCCAAGAAAAAGGCGGACGCCCAGTATGCCCAGGCTGTCGCCCAGATGCCTGAGGGTTCCCCCTGGAGCGAAGCGGAGGCCAACGGGCTGAAGGTCTACAACTGCCCCTCCTGCGGCGCGGAGATCATCTGCGAGGCGACCACCGCCGCCACCAGCTGCATCTACTGCGGCAACCCCACCGTGGTGCCGGGTCAGCTGGGGGGCATGCTGAAGCCGGATTTCGTCATTCCTTTCCAGAAAACCAGGGAGGAAGCCCTGGCCGCCCTGAAACAGTTCTACCAGGGCAAAAAACTCCTTCCGAAGGCCTTCAGTCAGGCCTCCCATATGGAGGAGATCAAAGGTCTGTACGTCCCCTTCTGGCTGTTTGACGGCAAGGCCGAAGGACGGGCGATCTACAACGCCTCCAATTCCCGCTCCTGGACCGAAGGCAGCTACCGGGTCACGGAGACGGAGTATTTCCAGCTCGACCGGGCCGGCACCCTGAATTTCCAGCATGTTCCCGTGGACGCCTCCAAAAACATGAAGGACGACTATATGGAGTCCATCGAGCCCTATGATTACGGGGAGCTGAAGCCCTTCTCCACCGCTTACCTGCCGGGCTTCCTGGCGGATAAATACGACGTGGACGCAAAGGAAAGCGCCCCCCGGGCTTCCGACCGGGCAAAGCAGAGCTTCATGGACGCCCTGGCCGGCACCGTGAACGGATACGCCTCCGTGGGCATGCGGGAAGGCCGGGCGGACTTCTATCCCAGCAAGGCTTCCTATGCCCTGCTGCCCGTGTGGATGCTCCACACCAAATGGCAGGATAAGGATTATTACTTTGCCATGAACGGCCAGACCGGGAAGCTGGTGGGGGACCTGCCCACCTCCAAGGGCCGCTTCTGGGCCTGGTTCGGCGGGATCTGGGCGGCGGTGTTTGCGGTGATCGAGATCATCAGCAGGCTGCTCTGAGCAGGCGGAAAGGCAGGGATAACGAGATGAAACGAATTCTTCTGTTCCTGGCGGCGGCGGTGCTGCTGCTCGCCTTCCTACCCGGCTTCACCGCTCTGGCAGCGGATGAGGAAACGCTGCCCTATGTGACGGACGCGGCCAATCTTCTGTCGGAATCCGAAGCGGAGACGCTGAATCAGAAGGCCGCGGAACTGACGGAAAAGTACGGCATCGCCGTACGCATCCTCACCGTGAATTCCATCGGAGAGTATAAAATCGAAGATTTCGCCGAGGCGGCTTTCGATCAGTACCATCTGGGCTACGGGGACCGGAACAGCTGCATCATGCTCCTGCTGAGCATGGAATACCGGGACTATGATATCTTCGCCCACGGCTACGGCAACGACGCCTTTACGGACTACGGCAAGGAGCTGATCGCGGACGACATCGTTCCCGAGCTGAAGGTCAACGACTGGTACGGCGCCTTCGGCGTCTTCCTGCAGGACTGCGATGAATATCTGGCCAAAGCAGCCCAGGGCGAGCCGGTGGATATCCCCTTCGTGCTGAACAGCTTCGACTATTCCTTCACCGATCCGGGAGATACCTTCCAGCTGTACGCCGCCACCCTCTCCGGCCAGCCCGTCAGCGTCAGCTGGCGCTCCTCGGATACCGGCGTGGCCACCGTGGACGAGAACGGCCTGGTCACCGCTGTGAACCGCGGCAGCGCCAGGATCATCGCCTATGGGGACGGCTTCACCAACGAATGCTACGTCTGGGTGGAGAACAGCGCCAACGCCGCTGCCACCCGCACCCTGCTCCACGCGGTCATCGCCCTCATTCCGGCGCTGATCGCCACGCTCACCATGAAGGGCAAGATGAAGACCGTGCATAAGCAGCGGACGGCCGCCCAGTATACCGGCTGGGATCAGCTGAATCTGCAGATCAACGAAGACCGGTTCCTCCACCGCAGCGTGCACCGGACGAGGATCGAAAGCAACAGCGGCCCCCGCGGCGGCGGAGGCGGAGGAGGCGGCGGCAGCCATGGCGGGACCTCCGTCAGTTCCCATGGCAGCTCCCACCACAGCGGAAAGTTTTGAAACCCTTTCTCTGGTATCTGCTCCAGTTCACCTGGGGTCTTCCCCAGAATCTGGGAGGTCTGTTCTGGTTCCTGTTCTATCTGCGTAAGCCTCACCGGATCTGGAACGGAGCCGTGGTCACCCGTATCCGGCGGAAGCGTTTCTCCGGCGGCTTTACCCTGGGCATCTTCATCTTCCTGACGGAGCCCCTGAGCGAAGAAGCGGAGCATGATCTGCTCATCCATGAATACGGGCATACGATCCAATCTCTGTACCTGGGCCCCTTCTGGAGTCTGAGCATCGGTCTCCCCTCCATGCTCTGGTGCAACCTCCCTCCCTTCCAGCGGCTCCGGCAGAGGCGGCGCATCTCCTACAGCGCCTTGTACTGCGAGGGCTGGGCAGACAGGCTGGGACAAAAGAGCACGGGAGAGCGGTTCATTCGGAAGTAAGTGGTCAGTGGTCCGTGATTCGCGGAAAGATACCGGCGCGCTGTTGTCAGCGCGCCGGTTTTTCAGTCGGGCGGGAGCAGCAGGGGTTGGAGCTGCCGCCCCGCCAGGGCCTCCCGTATGGTCTCAGGAAGAAGAGTGAAGTCCGAAACGAGACTGGTGGGCTTCCCCCCGGGGTCGTCCTGGCGGAAGGGAACGAAATAATAATTCTTCCGATTCAGCAGCAGGCCCAGGTTCGCCGCGCCCGCTGCCAGGCCGTCGTTGGTGCTCACCCCCAGGACAATGGGCCTTGCGTTGCGCAGATGCGCCTTGCAGGCAAAGGTCACGGCGGTATCCGCCACCCCGGCGGCCAGCTTCGCCATGGTGTTCCCCGTACAGGGGACCACAGCCAGGATATCCAGTAGCCCCTTGGGCCCGATGGGCTCCGCCTCCTCCAGCCGGAGGATGGGTTCCCGGCCGCAGATCTCCCGCACTTCCGCCAGGAAGCGGGAAGCCAGGCCGAAGCGGGTATCCGTCTCCGCCGCCGCGGGAGAAAGGATGGGGGTGATCTCGCAGGTCTCCGCCAGCTCCCGCATCACCGGGAGCACCGCATCGAAGGTACAGAAGGAACCGCACAGGGCAAACCCCAGACGGATCATAGCTGATTCTCCTCCTTCAGGATCCGGTCTATGGAGGCCTTCAGCACCCTTGCCGCCGTCACAGGGGCGGTCCTTCCCGGCAGGCCGGGACAGGGCAGTACGCCTCCGGGGTCCCGAAAGCCCCCGGGCTTTGAGGCCAGCTCCAGACACACCGCTCCCTTCGGCGCCCGATCCAGGATCGGTTCCGGTACGGTATTGAACAGGAAATCGAATCCCGCCCCCTCCCCTGGTTCATCCAGGATCCGGCAGCCCTCGCTCCGGGCCAGGGCCCGGCTCTCCTCCCGGCGGGCGTATACCGTCACTCGGCAGCCCAGACCCCGGAGTCGGGAAACCAGCGCCCGGCCGATGCGGCCGCAGCCCAGGATCAGAACATCGGAATCCCAGAGGGTCCGGTCTGACGCCCGGATGGCCTCCCCAATGGCGCCTTCCGCCGTGATGGCGGCGTTCAGCACCTGCACCGCCTCGGAATCATAGTAATCCCGGAGATACAGATCGGGCCACCGGCCTGCCGCGCCCCCCCCCAGCACCCGGCTTCCGGGCCGCAGGGTTCCCAGCAGAGGATGGGCTGCCGTGGGCAAGGGAAAGATAATCCAGTCCGCTTCCAGCCCCGGGCTGTACACGGGTGTCTTATGCCCATCCGCCCGAAGCAGATCGGCCAGGGCCTCCTGCCGGGCGTCGCCGGGGATCATGGCAAGGATCATGCCGCTCACCTCCAGGCCAGTATACGCAGGGAGCGGCAGGTCTGTGCAGACAGAAAGGCCGCCCGGCGCAGATGCGCCGGGCGGTGTGAAAGAGATCGTGCTCAGAAGCCCAGATTCAGTCCTCCGGTAAGCTTGTTCATATTGTCTGCCTTGGCGGAATCCGCCTTCCGCAGCGCCTCGTTCACCGCAGCCACGATCATATCCTGCAGCATTTCCACGTCCTCGGGATCCACCGCTTCGGGGTCGATGGTGAGGCTGAGGAGCTCGTTCTTCCCGCTGACCACCGCTTTGACCACGCCGCCTCCGGCGGTGGCCTCATAGGTCTGCTTTTCCAGCTCCTCCTGCATTTTCAGCATTTCCTGCTGCATCTTCTGGGCCTGGCGGACCATATTCATGTTCATCCCGCCGGAAAACCCGCCGCCGCCCCCGTAGGAGCCGCCGCGAAACGCACCCTTTGCCATTTATTTCTCCTCCTTGAACCCAAATTGACTGAACAGATCGTTCACCGCCGCAAAGCGGTCTCCGCCCACGCCCTCCGCAGCCCGCGCCTTCACAGGTACGGGGCGGCCGGCCAGCTTCTCCGCTGCGGTCCGGATCAGATCCAGGTTTTGTTCCACCGTCTGCAAGGCCGCATCGTTCCGGGAGGTGAGGACCAGCATCTCCCCCTCCAGCTTCCCGGTGACGTTGGCCTGGTCCGAAAGCATCACATAGTCCCCCATGAACAAGCTGTCCTCCAGGCGTCCCAGGATCGCCTCCCAGCTCACTTCCGGGGGAGCGGGGGGTTCCTCCGTCCGGGGAGGCTCCGCCGGGTGCGGCGCAGGGGCAGCTGTCTCCCTCTCTGCCGCAGGCGCGGGATAAGGAGCTGTTTCGGGGGTCTGGGCGGGGACCTGAGCTGCGGGCTGGGACACCGGAACAAAGGCGGCGGCGGGTTTCACCCCGCAGAGGCGCACCAGGCAGAGCTCCGCGCAGAGCCGCCGGTCGCTGCTGCGGTCCAGGGCGGCGTCCGCCTCCTCCAGCACATCCAAAGCGGCCAGAAGGCTGCCCACGTCCGTATTCCGGGCAAGCCGCTCCAGGGTGCCGTCCCCATAGCCGCCGGACATGAGCGCGCCGCCGGAGCCCGGGGCCACGAAGCGCAGGAGAAGATCCCGGTGCAGGGAAGCCAGTTGCTCCAGAACGGAGGCCACGTCCTTCCCCGCCTGATACAGGCTGTCCAGAATCCCCAGGGCGGCGTCGCTGTCCCCCCGCTGAAGGGCTTCCAGCAGGCGGCAGATCTCATCGTTCTCCGCCAGACCGATGGCGGAAAGCACCCGCTCCCGGTCGATCTTTGCCCCGGAGCACTGATCCAGCAGACTCAAGGCATCCCGCAGCGCGCCGTCCGCCAGACGGCTCAGAAGGCCGGCCGCTTCCTCATCCAGCTCCAGCCCTTCTGCCTGGGCCACCTGCAGCAGCCGGGTCCGGATCAGCTCCGGCGGCACCCGGTGGAAGGAATAGCGCTGGCAGCGGGAGAGGATGGTCGCCGGTACCTTGTACAGCTCTGTGGTGGCCAGGATGAAGATCAGGTGCTCCGGCGGTTCCTCGATGGTCTTCAGCAAAGCGTTGAACGCGGCCTTGGAGAGCATGTGAACCTCGTCGATGATGTACACCCGTCTCCTTGCGGCGACGGGGGCGTATACCGCCTCGTCCCGGATGGCCCGGACGTCGTCCACGCCGTTGTTGGAGGCGGCGTCCATCTCCGTCACGTCCAGGATGGCGCCGCTGTCGATCCCCCGGCAGATCTCACATTGATTGCAGGGATTGCCCCCCACCGGGTTCAGGCAGTTCACCGCCTTGGCCAGGAGCTTGGCGCAGGTGGTCTTCCCTGTGCCCCGGGTACCGGTAAACAGATAGGCGTGGCTTGGCCGATCCGTCAGCACCTGTTTCTTCAGGATCTCGGTAATATGCTCCTGGCCCACTACCTCGTCAAAAGTCTTGGGCCTCCACTTGCGGTACAGCGCCTGATACATGCTCATTCTCCTCAACGATAAAAAGCTCCGCCCGGCATAGGGCAGAACCGCACACCCGCCTTTGACCGCTTTGATCCGTTCGGAATCCCTGCAGCCGGCTCGGGACCGGCTGCCTTGCGGCACACGTGGCGCACCGCTTAATGCTGCTCGGTCTCCCGCCTGACATGGTTCACGGGGCCGCGTTGCGCAAGACCGATCCGTCATTACTGCTTACAGGGAGCAGACAACACACCAAAGGGCCGGGGGCGGGGATTCATCCCTGCTGTAGCGGTTTGCAGGTACAGGGCACCGCTAACTCCCCGACTAGTGCGGCTCTGCCCCGCGTCGGTCGGGGCTTTGCCGATATGCAGATATTTTACAATACTTCCGCGCCGGAATCAACCCTATTTTGCGCCGTTCCGGTCCCCTCCATTCAGGTCGCCAGCAGACTCAGCACCATCTGCAGAGCAGAGGCCAGGAGGAATACGGCGAAACCTCCGGTGAGAAAGACCGTGCAGAAAGCGGTCCAGGGTTCCGGCAGCCTGTCCTCCGGCGTGCGGTAACGCAGCCGGGGGAAACGCTTCACCAGAAATACGATCCCGGCGATGGTGCAGCAAAAGATCACCAGGCTGAACAGACCCATGCCCAGTACGGAGGGAAGGTTCTCCACCATATCGGGCATCGCCTCCGCGCCCCGGGCCAGCAGCTCTTCCAGACTGAGAGATTCTCCGTCCCCCAGGATCAGCATGGGGGCCAAAGAGCCGATGGCGTTCACCAGGATATGCAGGATGATCGTATAGCGGAGTCTGCCGGTTCGGACATAAATGCTGCCGAAAACAAGGCCGACTCCAAAGGCATAGAAAAACTGGCTCAGATTGCCATGGAAAAGGCCGAAGGCCAGGGCGGAAAACAGCACGGCCGTGGGCCGGTCGATGGTGCGCATCCGGTCCAGCAGGAGTTTCCGGAAAATGAGTTCCTCCATGATGGGAGCCAGGATCACCGCAAACAGGGCTACGGACCAGAGATCCAGGCGGTTCAGCATCTGCTCCAGCGGATTTTCCCCCGTGCCGCCCAGGAACCGCCCCAGGAGGCCGGTGATCCCCTGCCCCAGCAGATTGCAGGGGTAAAGCACGCCCATGCACATGAGCAGACAAATCACCAGTTCCCCGACTCCTCCCAGGCCTGTCTTCTCCGGAAGGCTGGCCGGAGCTTCGGGCAGGAGCAGGAGGAAAAGGGGAAAACCCACCAGATACATACAGACGAAGCTGAGGGCGGTGATGAACCAGCCCTGAAGCAGAAGGCCAGGCGCCAGCAGACCCAGCACCAGGGCAGCGACGTATTGCGCCGCCACCGCCGCCGCCAGGAAGACGAAGCAGGCCAGGGCGATGCGGGAATAATGCTTCCTCAGGACCGGGGATACGGATGCTTCCAAAGGTCAGTCCTCCTCTCCCGTGCAGCATAAACGGGACGGGCGATCCGAACAAAAAGGACTCTCGTTCGGCTGTCTATGGAAAAAACGGGACCGTCTGCGGCTGCCGTGATCCGGCATGGACACAGACGATCCCGAACAATGCGGTTTTATCTGCTCAGCTGACGACCCGGACGGTGCAATCCATCTTGGTCTCCTTCCCGTCCGCCGTCTTCACCGTGACGGTGATGGTGGCGGTGCCGGGGGAAACGGCCTTGACCCGACCGTTGCTCTCCACGCTGGCTACGCCGCTCTTGTCGCTGGCATAGGTGACGGTAGCTCCGTCGCCGGCTCCGTTCACCTTCAGCATGAAGGTCTCGCCGGTGCCGCTGTGGATGGTGACGTCGCTGTGGCTCAGGCTCAGGCTGCCGCTTGCGCTGCTGTTTCCGGTATTGGCGGGAGCATAACCCGATACCCGGACGATGCACTCCTTGGTGACGCCGCCCGCTGTGGCGGAGACCTTGGTGTAGCCATGGTTCACGGCGGTGACCAGACCATTCTCGTCAACGGTTGCCACATCGGTATCCTCGGAGATCCAGATGATCTTCGCGGTGCTCTGGGCCGGTGAGATGGTGGCGACCATCTGGAAGGTGTCGCCGGGGTTGGGCAGGGTGAAGTCCTCCCGGTTCAGCACGATGGAATTCACCACCGGCTCGGGAGTGGGCTCGGGAGTGGGCTGGGGGGTATTGGTCGGGGCAGCGGGGGTCACGGAAGGATTGGCGGTTACCGTGGATACGCCGTTGGTGGGAGACGCTGAAGCCGCCGGTTTGCTCGTATGGCCAGGCTCCGGATCACGATCCTTCAGGCTCATGGCCAGCAGGACCACCACGGCGACGATGATCAGGATCAGCACCACCAAACCGACGATGACCTGCCAACGGGTATTGTTGGCGCCGGAAGCGGTTTTCCCGTCCCGGTTCTTCTTCGCTCCGCAATAGGGGCATTTGCTGTGGATCGAGGAGTAATGTTTGTCACAGCGCCCGCATTTTACGTCTTGAAACAGTGCCATCCCATTCCCTCCGTTCCGATGCATCTGTTTTGCTGTTTACATCATACGCTACAAGAGGCTTTTCGTCAATGATTTTTGACGAAAGATCCCGGAATTTGTTCCCGAAAAGGGTGACATAATCTCTCCTTTCCTCCGTTGCGCCGACGCTTTGCTTGTGGTAGACTGGCACGGAGAAGGGAGGGACGGACATGGAGATGCGGCGGGACCCCGCGGGACGGCGGGAGCTGGCCTTTGCTCTGGCGCTTCTTTGCCTGGGGGCCGCCCTGCGTATCCTGGGTCTGGGCTTCTTCCCTCCCGGGCTGAACCAGGACGAAGCCTCCACGGGCTGCGACGCCTGGGCTCTGCTTGTTTCCGGCATGGATCGGAACGGGGACAGCTGGCCGGTGCTCTTCGCCAGCTGGGGCAGCGGGCAGAATGTTCTGTATGCCTATGTGCTCCTGCCGCTGATGGTCCTTTTCGGCCGCAGCGTGACGGTGCTTCGCCTCCCTGCCGCCCTGCTGGGCGCCCTGTCCCTCTTCCTGTTCTGGCGAATGGGCAGAAGGCACGGCGGTCCGGTCATGGGGCTCTGCGCCCTGGGGCTGCTGACGGTCGATCCCTGGCATCTGCTGATCAGCCGCTGGGCGCTGGAGAGCAACCTGCTCCCCTTCTGCCTCCTGCTGGGCGCTTACTTCCTGGATCTGGCCCTGGAAGGTCGTCCCTGGTGTCTCCTTCCCGCCTCCGGCGCCCTGGCATTGGGTCTGTACGCCTATGGCACGGCTTTTCTTTTCCTTCCCCTGTTCCTGCTGCCCTGCTGCATCCTGCTTCTGCGGCGGCGCTTTCCCCTTCTTCCCTTCCTGGCCGCTCTGGGGCTGTTCATCCTGATGGCGCTGCCCATCTTCCTGTGCAACCTGCGGAACCAGTTGGGGCTGGAGAGCATGAAGCTTCTGTGTTTCACTCTCCCCCGTCTCACCCAGACCCGGCAGACCGCCACCATGTCCTTTTCCATACAGAACCTGCTGAACGCCCTGAAGCTGCTGTGGAAGCAGTCGGACGGGCTGCCCTGGAACAGCGCCGGGCCCTTCGGCCTGCTGTGGGGGCTTCCCGGCCTGGCCCTTTCCCTGGGCGGTCTGGGCTGTTCCGTTTACCGGATCGCCCGCCGACGGGGAGAGGATATGGATCATATCGCTCTTTTCGCCCTGGCCGCCAGCCTGATCTCCTGTCTGTTCATCAACGTCAACGTGAACCGGGTTAACTTTCTCTTTCTCCCCCTGGTTTGGTTCCAGGCTGTGGGGCTCAAGGCCCTGCTGGAGGCGCTGCCGGTCCTGCGGATCCCCGTCTGCATCCTGCTGCTCTGCACCCTGGGCTTTCTGTGCCGGTACTGCCTGACCCAGCAGCGCGCCGCCCTGGAACCCGCCTTCCACGCGGGGCTCCTGGAGGCCGTCTCCTCCCTGGAGGAGGGAGATGAGCCGGTATGGATCACGAACCAGGTGAACATGCCCTATGTGTACGTGCTCTTTTCCCGGGGAACGCCCCCGGAGGAGTTCCAGGCAGACGTGGTCTATGCGGATCCGGACGCCCCGTTCCGTCACGTGACCCGTTTCGGCCGCTGGCGTTTCGGCAGCGTGCTGCCGGAGGAAGGGATCTGTATCCTGCCCCTCTCGGAAGCACGGAAATATGAGGAGGGCGGCTATCTCCGCATCCGGGCGGTTTTCGGCCTATACGCCGTTGCGGACGCGGGAGATTTCTGATACAATAACGCAGTCATTCCGACGATGAAAGGAGGTGACATACAATGACGAACGAGATCAAAAACCTGCGGCTCGCGGTACTCATCGACGCGGAGAACGTGCCCCGGAACAGCATGAAGGCGATCATGGAGGAGGCGGCCATCTACGGCACGCCCACCATCAAGCGCATCTATGGGGACTGGACCTCTCCCAACGTAGCTTCCTGGAAATCCCTGCTGCTGGAAAATGCCGTGACCCCCATTCAGCAGTACAGCTACACCACGGGAAAGAACTCCACTGACTCCGCCATGATCATCGACGCTATGGATATTTTGTACGAGGGGAAGACCGACG
>CAMZJG010000013.1 GCA_947307505.1 uncultured Clostridia bacterium
GTGGGCGTCGTCCACCATCACCCGGGCGCCGTATTTCTCGGCCAGGTCGCAGATCGCAGGCAGATTGCACAGGTCCGCGCCCATGCTGAAAACGCCGTCGGTCACGATCAGGATGCCGGCTGTGGAGGGAACGCTCTTCAGGCGCTGCTCCAGCTCATCCATATCATTGTGTTTGTACCGCAGCATCCGACCATAGGAGAGCTTGCAGCCGTCGTAGATGCTGGCGTGATTGTCCCGGTCGCAGAGGACATAGTCGTTCCGGCCTACCAGGGCGCTGATGATGCCCAGGTTGGTCTGGAAGCCGGTGGGGAGGGTGCAGACCGCTTCCTTACCCAGGAAGGAAGCCAGTTCCGCCTCCAGTTCATTGTGCAGCTGCAGGGTGCCGTTCAGCAGACGGGAGCCGGAGCAGCCGGTGCCGAAATCCCGCAGGGCCTTCAGGCCCGCCTCGACCACATCCGGGTCAGTGGTCAGACCCAGGTAATTGTTGGAGCCCAGCATGATCCGGCGCTTGCCTTCCATGATGACCTCCGTGTCCTGCCGGGATTGGAGCTCCCGAAAATAGGGGAAGATGCCCTTTTCCCGGTATTCGTCTGCTTGGGTGAAATCGACGCACTTCTGAAACAGATCCATATCTATGCTCCCTTTCCACAGTAAGCATCATTCTGCGGGACGATGATCGAACCCGCAGGATTTCTGATTATTCATGCATTTAATGTGTTATTATAACATGTCAGGGCCTTCCTTGTCAATCTCCGCGGCTTCCGCAGAAGGGGGCGCTTCCGGGCCGAAGGTGGCTTCCAGGAGGCCCCAGAATACCCAGAAAAACCCAGCGCAGGAGGGAGTGGAAATGCCGAAAAAAGCCTGCAGGGCATAGCAGAACAGCGCCGCGCCGATCAGTGCCGCGGCGGCGCCCCCCCGGCGCCGGAACCAGCGTACGAGCGAGCAGACCAGCGCCGCCAGATAAAAGAGCAGGGCAGGCAGCCCCTGATTGATCAGAATGTTCAGATACTCGTTGTGGGCACAGTCGATGGTGCGCCGGATCGTTTTGCCGTTTTCTCCGGTCCGGGTGAACACGGCGGTCATCCGGTGAGAAAAGGTGTCCGGTCCTCCCCCCGTCAGGAGCCGCTCCCGGAGGAGGGGGAGGGTGTTCCGCCAGATGTAGATCCGCCCGGAGCCGAAGCTGTCCTCCGCCTTGCCCCGGAGCAGGGCGTGGGCTTCCCCCAGCGTTCCGGGCAGAGGCAGAAGCCACAGCAGGGCCAGGATCAGCGCCGCCGCGCACAGGATCCCCAGCCACAGCCGTTTCCGGCCGGCTTTTTCCAGGGGCAGCGCCACGGGAAGGGCCAGTACGCTGCCGCAGACCGCCCCCAGCAGACCGCCTTTTGTCTCTCCCAGGATCAGGACCAGAAGACTCAGGAGCGCCGGGATCAGATACAGGGGTTTCTTCAGCCGGAGGGCGGCGGACCAGCACAGGGGAAAGGAAAGACTGAGGATCGCTGCGGCAAAATCCGCGTTTCCCGTGAGGCCGATGAATGCTCCATTGTATCCGGTATGCCGGTCTGCCCAACTCAGGCCTTCGGGATAAAGCCCCAGAGGATTCAGTCCCATGAACTGCAGAAGAGCGACAAGACAGTTCAGCGTGATGGCGGCGGCGAAGATCTGAAGCATGCGCTTGCCGGGGACGGAGAAGCAGGAGAGAGCCAGGAACGCCGCGGCATAGAGCGTGATGGTCAGGAGGCCTTCATCCCTGGGACCGCCCAGAAGGGCTTCCCGCCGCCAGGGGGAAACCAAAGCGGAAATCAGGGTGATGAGCCAATAAAGCAGCACCAGGACCTGGGAAGGCCCGGGCCTGCGCAGAAGCCGGAGACGGCCCTTCAGCGCACAGATCCCCAGGGCAGCCAGAAAGCTGCCCCAGACGGCGCAAAACAGGATCAGCTTCGCCCCGGTGATCTGCCGGTATCCGGCGGGGCCGAAGCCCAGCAGAAACACGGTGGCTGCAGCGTAACAGAACCAGCGGCAGGCCGTCTCCCCGCTGAATCCTGGGCCTTTGATCTGCTTTAGCATACTGAAATTATACCACGTTCAGGGACGGAATGCAAAAACATCGGCGCGGAGTTTTCTCCGCGCCGATGGCATCAGCCGGCGATCTCCCTGGCCAGATCCCCCCGGAGCCGGGTGAGGATCCGCTTTTCCAGCCGGGAGATATAGCTTTGGGAAATGCCCAGGTCGTCCGCCACCTCCTTCTGGGTCTTTTCCCGGCAGCCATAGAGACCGTACCGCAGGGTGATGATCCGACGCTCCCGGGGAGAGAGGCGATCCACCGCCTGGCGGAGCATGCTGCGCTCCGCTTCCTCCTCCAGAGGCTGGAGGATCAGGTCCTCCTGGGTGCCCAGCACGTCCTCCAGCAGCAGTTCATTGCCGTCCCAGTCTGTATTCAGAGGCTCATCCAGGCTGATCTCGCCCTTCCGGGAGGCGCTCTTCCGCAGAAACATGAGGATCTCATTTTCGATGCAGCGGGAGGCATAGGTAGCCAGCTTGATGTTTTTTCCCGCGTCGAAGGTGTTGATGGCCTTGATGAGGCCGATGGCGCCGATGCTGATCAGATCCTCCAGACCGGTGCCGGAGCTTTCAAACCGCTTGGCTACGTAGACCACCAGCCGGAGATTCCGCTCGATGAGGACGGAGCGCACCGATTCGTCCCCTTCGGCCAGAAGGCGGATGTATTTCCCCTCCTCCTCCCGGCTGAGGGGCGGGGGCAGGCTGTCGCTGCCGCCGATGTAGAAGACCGGCGGAGTCAGCAGACGGCGGATCCGGCGCAGCAGCCTTTTCAGCAGTTCATTTGCGGCAAACATCCCATGACCAGCTCCTTTTCTATTCGTCGCCGCCCAGCAGAGCGGCGCATCCGTCTCCGGGCCGGAGAGACCCGGGACAGAGGGCGGCCCAGATATCGGGGCAGAGGTTCCCGTCCACATAGACCTGCTCCGGCCGGAATGCCAGAAGAAGGCCGTTTTCCCCCAATGTACGGTAGGGCAGGAGGCGAAAACCCGGGCCCAGGACCATGAGCCGTTCCGGCGCGGGGAGACCGGCGGTGGCGGTCAGCCGGGAGCGGAGCTCCGGCTCCAGCAGGGGCAGCAGAGCGCGTTCCTCCGCGATCAGTGCAGGGGCGCCGGAGAGCGGTTCCCGCAGCCGATTCCCCGTATCCCGCAGGGCGGTGAGTTCCACGCTCCGGTCTCCGCAGACCAGCCGAAGACGCGCTTGGCCGCCTCTCTTCCCGCTGAATCGAAAGGGGAGCGCGCATACGCCGAGGCTGATTCCCAGGGCAAAGACAAGGGCGCGGAGAGAAGCGCGGCCTGCGGTCCAGATCACGGCGGAGGCTGCACCGGCATAGACGGCGCATAGGGCGAGAAAGGCCAGCCCGAGCCGCCACAGCCCCTTTTCCCGCCCATAGGCGGCCAGGAGCATGACGGACAGGGATACGATCTTTCCCGGCAGGGAAGCGGCGGGGGGCCAGAGAAGAGACACCAGGGCATAGGCCGCCCCCAGACCGGCAGCCACCAGCAGACGGAGCTTCCGCCGCCGGGCCTGGCAGAGCTTGCCCGCAGCCCACAGCAGCGTCAGGTCCGACACCAGCTCAAAGAAGAACAGACTATCCAGGTAAACGACCCTCATGGCTGTATTGTACAGGCTGGAGCGGGGATTGTCCGTCGAAACGGCGTCTGGGAAAAAAGCGGAAGCAGCCTGTTAATTCCCCCGTTTTTCGGGAAGAATAACTCTGAATACCATGAATAGGAGGCGGCTTATGACGACCATTCAGGCCAGCTTTGATCAGGTGGATCTGGCGGAGCTGGCGATCTCCAGACTCCGCAGAGCGATCCCCGGCATCGCCTTGGATTATTCCGGTCCCCGGAACAGTCTGCCGGGGGACGCTCCTTTCCGGGCTTCCGTCCTGTACCCGGGTGGAGCGGCGGGCCTGCCCCACACGGGGATGGGACAGGGAAGAGATCCCCTGGGGAGCCGGGTACTGTTTACCGGGGATATCCTGGGTCTGCCCATTTATCGCAGCGGCGGGGCCGATCTGCGCATCTGTGTTTCGGATGAAGAAGCGGAACGGGCGGGGGCTTTGCTGGTCAATGCCGGCGCCCGGGGAGTGAAAAAGCGGCAGCATCCGGACAGGGGGAATTGACGCACACTTTCCCCGGCGTTACAATGGATCCAAGAACAATCCAAGGAGATGCGGGTCCATGCTGCTGCTTTACCTCATTCTGGCGCTTTTTGCAGTCATGTCGATCATGGCTTACGTTTTCTTCCGCAGGGCGCTTTACCGGCCCAAGACCGCAGATCCGGCGGTCGAAGCCGCGATGCAGACCTCCCGCTGGTTCGCCTACGGACCCATCGTGACCCCCGGGGCGAAATGGCTGCGGGAACAGGAATGGCAGGAGAAGAGAATCACCGCCGGGGACGGCGCCGCGCTGCTGGGCTACTGGTACGGGGGAGCGCCGGAGAAGCCCGTCCTGCTCCTCCTCCATGACTATGGCTCAAGTCCCTGGATCGATTTCTGCCTTCATGCCCGCTGGGCCATCCGCCAGGGCTGGAGCGTCCTGCTGCCGGTGGAGCGGGCCCACGGAGAGAGCGGAGGGGATTGGTGTACCCTGGGGATCAGAGAAGGGGAGGACTGCCTGCGCTGGACGGAGCTGGCGGCGGAGCTTGCCGGACCGGACGGCCGCCTTGTGCTGGGCGGCATGGGGCTTGGGGCTGCGGCGGTCCTGCGGGCTTTGGATCGAGGCCTGTCGGAAAACGTGAAGGCCCTGGTGCTGGATTCCCCCTTTTTCTCCCCCAAACGTCAGATCCGGTACATGGTCCGGGATCGTCTGCATATGCGGGGCTTTCCTCTGCTGCTGATGCTGGGGGCCTATGCCCGCCTGTTCTGGGGCCGGTTTCCCGGCAGTCTGGATGGTGCGGAGACCCTGAAGAAGAATGAGCGGATCCCCGTGTTTTTTGCCCACGGGAAGAAGGACAGCATGACCCCCTATGCGCCTGCAGAGCAGGCGTATCGGGATTCCCCGGCTCCCAAGGCTATGTTTACCGGCGAGGAAGCCGGTCACGGAGACTGCGCCTTCAGCGAGGGAGAACGGTATTTTACGGCGTTGGAGGATTTCTTCCGGCAGCATCTGGGGGAGCGTTTCCCCCTGCGGGAGAAGACGAAAAACCGCGCGAAACGGTCTTGACAAGGCAGGGTACATGTGGTATTCTCAGAAAGCTTTGGAGAAGTACCCAAGAGGCCGAAGGGGCTCCCCTGCTAAGGGAGTAGGCGGTGTTGAGCCGCGCCCGGGTTCAAATCCCGGCTTCTCCGCCAAGCAGAAAGCGTCTTTTGCTAAGGGCAAAAGGCGCTTTCCTAATTCCTTGACATGACCGCAGACGGAAAGAGGACGGAATGATGGACACAGAGAGAAAAACGGAAAAAAAGCGAATCCTCCTGGAGTGGCTGCGGATCGTACTGGGTCTGCTGGTGTTTGCCTTCGGGGTACACCTCACCATCTTTGCCAATATCGGTCTGGCCCCGTGGGACTGCCTGGGCATGGGCATCGCCGCCCATACCCCGCTGAATTACGGCCTGGCCATGACCTGCATTGCTCTGGTCGTGCTGGGGATCGACCTGCTTCTGCGGGAGCGCATCGGGTGCGGAACTGTGATCGACGCCCTGCTCACCGGGAATTTCGTGCAGATGTACAGCGATCTGAATCCCTTTCCCCTGAATACGCGGCTCTGGCTGGGCATCTTGCTGATGCTCATCGGTTTTGTATTTATGGCTCTGGGGATGTGGATCTATATGCGGGCGCAGCAGGGCTGCGGTCCCCGGGATTCCCTGCTGGTGGGATTGGGAAAGCGGCTGCCGAAGATCCCCATCGGCGTGGTGGAGATCCTCCTGTGGGCGGTGGTCCTTCTCTGCGGCTGGCTCCTGGGGGGGCCTGTGGGGATCGGCACCCTCATCAGCACCTTCGGCGCCGGCGCGGTGATGCAGATGGTGTACAACCTGATCCGTTTTGACCCCAGGACCCTGCATCACCGGAGCTTTCTGGAGATCATGCGGGCGCTGCTGGGAAAGCGCTGATCCGTTCCGGATCTCCGGTATGAACAATAAACGGAGAAGAGAAGAAAAGAAGAAAGAAAAACGAGCGCAGCCTGCGAAATGAGCAGGCTGCGCTCTGACAGCAAAGGGCAGGAGTGAGGAGCCCAATGTTATCCTTCTGTTTCAGTGGATCCGACGGCGATCAGTTTGGATCGGGTGCGTCCGTCTGCGCCGGAGTGTCTCCTTCGGGATGGTTTTCCTCTTCGTATCCCCTCGCGCCGGAGATATACACGATTTCGGTTTCCTCGTCATAGCCCACGTGGAAATCCAGCGCTTTGCCCAGATCCCGCAGCTTGAAGTAGTTCACTCCATCGATCTTGTAGACCGTCAGGTTCGCGGGATCGCCGTCGATCAGGATGACGTCGTTGGAGACCGCTGCGCTGCAGCGCTCCGCAGCTGCGCCGGAAAGCTCGCCGCCGATCGCCGAATAGGGCTTGCCGGAGGTGAGGGAAACCGTCTTCGAAGCATCGTCATAGTCCACCGAGAACTGTCTGCCGCTTCCGTTCAGGAGCATGGCCAGATCCCGGAGTTTGAAATAGTTGGCGCCCTCGATCTTGTACACGGCGGGATGGACGGGATGGGCGTCCGGCGCTTCGGTGCTGTTGCTCACGACGATCATGTTGTTGGTAGCCATGGCGGGGATGTTCTCTTCCGCCCGGGCTGCGGTGGGAATGAGCAGCGCAAGACAAAAGACCAGTGCCAATGCGGCAGGATACAGCTTTCTCATGGGACGGTTCACCTTCCTCGCCGCTTTATCGGGCGGCGTTCTTTATTCTGTCAGACGAACGATCCGGAAAAATGTTCCCGGTTCCAGCAAAAACAGGCAGCCGCTCTTCCTTGACGGCGGTCCGGTACGGTGTTACTATGCTGAATAGGATTTCCGCCGCAGAGCGGCGGAGGAAACGGAGGGCGATACGCCAATGTCTGTCGCAAAAAAAGTGCTGTTTCTCGTTTTTGACGGTCTGGGGGACCGGCCCGTGCCGGAACTGGGGGATCTGACGCCCCTGGAGGCCGCCGCGACGCCCCATTTCGACGCCATTGCCGCAAAAAGCATCTGCGGCCTCTCCAATGCCCTGGGCCGGGGGATCCGGCCGGGGAGCGACGTTTCTCATCTGGCCATCTTCGGCTATCCCATGGAGCGGTATTATACCGGGCGGGGACCCATCGAGGTCGCCGGTCTGGGGATCGCCCTGCAGGAAGGAGATATTGCCTTCCGGGGCAATTTCGGCACCGTGGACGAGGACTGGAACATCCTGGACCGCCGGGCCGGACGCATCCGGGTGGTGGACGAATTTGCCGCCGCTCTGGACGGGATGGAGATCGACGGGGTACAGGTCCTGGTGAAGCCGGGCACCGCCCATCGGGCGGGCGTGGTCTTCCGGGGCAAGGGGCTTTCCGCCCATATCACCGACGCGGATCCCCACGCGGAAGGCCTGCCGGTGCTGGAGGTGAAGCCTGCGGACGACACCCCCGAAGCGGCCTTTACCGCAAAAGTCATCAACCAGTTCATGCGCCGGGCCTATGAGATCCTGGATCCCATGGAAGCCAATGCCAAGCGGAAGGCGGCAGGGGAGTTCCCCGCCAACTTCATGCTGCTCCGGGGAGCGGGCATCTATCCCACCCTGCCGAAATTTGCGGAAAAGTACGGTCTCAAGGCCTGCTGCATCGCCGGGGGCGGCCTGTACAGGGGGATCGGAGCCTTCCTGGGCATGGACCTGATCGACGTACCGGGCGCCACGGCCCTGCCTGACAGCAACGTGAAGGCCAAGTTCATCGCGGCAAAAAAGGCCCTGGCGGATTATGATTTCGTGTTCACCCACGTGAAGGCCACGGACTCCCTGGCAGAGGACGGGAACTGGGCTGGGAAAAAGGATTTCATCGAGAAGTGCGACGCTGCCGCCGCGGAGCTCCTGGATCTGCCGGAGGACGTGCTGCTGGTGGTCACGGCGGACCACTCCACCGCCTGCGAGCTGAAGGCCCATACGGCGGACCCGGTGCCCATCCTCTTCTGCTCTCCCCACGTCCGTCGGGACGAGGTCGCCTCCTTCGGGGAGCGGGCATTCTCCAAGGGCGGTCTCGGCCGCATGGAGGGGAAGGATGTGATGCCCGAGGTCATGAACATTCTGGGCAGACTCCATCTCATCGGAGCATAAGACGCATCATCCGCCCACGCGCCGAAGCCGCGGCGCGTGGGCTTTCTGCAAGGGAAGGGGAGCGGTCCATGAAGGACAAGAGGAGAAAGAGACCGGGAGGGTACCTGTTCATCCTGGCGGCCGGTATCCTCTGGGGGTTTATCGGCCTCTTCGTGAAGCAGCTGGAGGCCAGCGGTTCCGCCCCGGAGACGACCGCCTTTCTGCGTATGGCCTGCGCCTTCCTCCTGTATCTCCCTCTGTGCGCCGCCGGAGCCGGGCCGGGCAGTCTGCGGATCGGGGGGAAGGAACTGCTGTTCTGCGCAGCGCAGGGCCTGGTCTGCTATGGCCTGTTCAATATGCTGTACAGCCGGGCGGTGACCATGGTGGGGGTCTCCGTCGGCGCAGTCCTGCTGTATACCGCCCCGGTCTTTACCCTGTTCTTCTCCGTGCTCCTGTTCCGGGAACCCTTTACCTCCCGGAAGCTCTTGGCTGTGCTGCTGAATATCCTGGGCTGCGCTCTGACCGCCACGGGAGGCAGACTGGAGCCCGGAGCCCTGTCCGCTGCCGGCATCATGACGGGGATCGGCGCGGGATTCTGCTATTCCCTTACCCCAGTTTTCGGCCATTTCGGTACGAAGCGGATGGACAGCCGGGTCATGACCCTGTACAGCTTCCTGTTCGCAGCCCTGTTTCTGTTCCTGCGCCTCAGACCCTGGAACGGCGGCGCGATTCTCAACGGAAAAATCCTGCTGTGGGGCGCGCTGTTCGCTCTGATCCCCACGGTCCTGGCCTATGTCCTGTATTACAGGGGACTCAGTCAGATCCCGGAGCCCAGCCGGGTGCCGGTGATCGCTTCGGTGGAAACGGTGGTGGCGGCCGCCGTCGGCATGGCGCTGTATCACGACCGGCTGGGCACCTGGGGCATAGCGGGCATCCTGCTGGTACTGGTTTCCATCGGCGTCATGAATCTCCAGTCCCGAAAAGACAGGAAAAAAACCGGAGAAGACGGGAAATAACCGAAAAATATGCTGGATTATGATCAAGTGATATGCTATACTCAACTAGTACGCGCTGCGTGCGAATTTGTTGTTTTTCCTCTGCATCGGGGGCGGAAAAATAATTAAGCTGAGTTTTGTCGATCAATAGTTAAGGAAGGTGAGAAATTGGAGAACTATACCAAGTACAGGCTGAAGGGGAACGAGGAACTGACCGCCTTGCTGGAGGGCAAGGACAAGCTCTTCGTGATTGCCTGTAACAAGTGCTTCAAGGAATTTGTATCCGTGGATGAGCCGGATTGCGACGAATTTGTCAAGTTCGCCGCGGAACAGGGCAAGATCGTCACGGGTACGGCAAAGGTGGACTTCCTCTGCAACAAGACCCAGACGGAGAAGAAGCTGAAGGATCTGATCCCCGAGGGTACCGAGAACGTCGTCGTGATCTCCTGCGGCCTGGGCATCCAGACCATGGCGGACGAGGTCGCGCTCCCCGTGACGGCGGCGGCCAACTCTCTGAACTACCGGGGCTACCATGGCATGGCCCTCACCAAGAAGGCCTGCGACGCCTGCGCCCAGTGCTACCTGAACCTCACCGGCGGCGTATGCCCCATCGTGGACTGCGCCAAGAGCCTGGTGAACGGCCAGTGCGGCGGCGCCAAGAACGGCAAGTGCGAGGTCGATCCGGAGAAGGACTGCGCCTGGGAGAAGATCTATCAGCGCCTGAAGAAGCAGGGGCGTGTGGAGGAGTTCGAGAAGCAGCCCGTGCAGCTCCGGGATTACAACAAGGTGAACTTCAAGGTCATCAAGGAGTATGTGGATTCCGTGCGGGAAAGCCGCTTCGCCGGTTACTACGGCGGCGTACATCCCTCCGAGAATAAGGAGATGGCCGAGCATACCCCGCTGGAGCGGTTCCCCGAGCCCGATACCGTGGTCATCCCCCTGTCCCAGCATTCCGGCGCTCCTGCCAAACCCATTGTGGAAGTGGGAGACTATGTGAAGGTGGGCCAGAAGATCGGCGAAGCCGCCGCATTCATCAGCGCCCCCGTCCATTCCAGCGTCAGCGGCACGGTGCTGGCCATCGAGGAGCGGGTCCATCCCGCCACCCGCGGCGGCCTCAGCGTGGTCATCAAGAGCGACGGGAAGTTCGTCCTGGATGAGTCCGTCAAGCCCCGCGGGGATCTGGACAGCCTCAGCAAGGAAGACATCGTGAATATCGTCAAGGAAGCCGGCATCGTGGGTATGGGCGGCGCAGGCTTCCCCACCAGCGTGAAGCTGGCGCCCGGCAAGCCCATCGAGGCCGTCCTGCTCAACGGCTGCGAGTGCGAGCCCATGCTGACGGCGGACCATAAGCTGCTGCTGCACTACGCCGACGACGTTATTTACGGCCTGAAGGCAGTCATGAAGGCGGTGGAGGCTCCCAAGGGCGTGATCGTCATCGAGGATAACAAGCCGGACGCGGTGGAGCTGTTCCAGGCCAAGTGCGCGGCCGAGGATAACATCGAAGTGACCGTGGCAAAGACCAAGTACCCCCAGGGCGCTGAAAAGATGCTCATCAAGCGGGTCATGGGCCGTATGGTCCCCAGCGGCGGTCTCCCGGCGGACGTGGGCGCCGTGGTGTGCAACGTCAGCACGGTGAAGGCCATTTCCGACGCGATCAAGACGGGTATGCCCCTCATCGAGCGCGTGGTCACCGTTACCGGCGAACGGATCCGGAAGCCCGGCAACTACATCGTCCGGGTGGGCACCAGCGTGAAGGAGATCATCGACTACTGCGGCGGCTTCACCGGCGACGACGTCACCGTGAAGATGGGCGGCCCCATGATGGGCATCCTGCTTCCCGATGTGAACGTGTCCGTCATCAAGGGTACCAACGGCATCATCGGCATCGAGACCGACGTAAGCGAGCCCGTGGCCTGCATCAAGTGCGGCCGCTGCGTGGACGTGTGCCCCATGGAGCTGAG
>CAMZJG010000014.1 GCA_947307505.1 uncultured Clostridia bacterium
CCTGCCGCTCCTCCACGAAGCTGAACAGATACAGGCCGTCCCGGATCTTCACATAGTCCGCCGGGTTGGTGGCCATCCAGGTGCCCATGGCGGTGAGATTCTGATAGGTATAGTAGATGTCGCAGTTGTAAATGTGCTTGATCTTGATGATCTTGGGGCTGTATTCCCATATGATGCTCTTGCCCAGGAGCTCCGTGGTGAAGCCGTGGAGCTCGCCGCCGGCGAAATCCCCCTCCAGACGGCCGAAGTAGAAATCCCGGTCCACGTCGATATTGGAGTACTCCGTGCCCACCTTTGCGTCCACCACCGTGGCGCAGCCGGATTTCATATCCGGGATCAGGGTGATCTGCCGGGAGGTGGCGTAGCCCGGAACCAGGAAGTTCACGAAATAGACCTCGTGGTCCAGGGTCTTCACATTGCAGAAGCAACGTTTCTCCGCTTCCCCTTCTTCCTTGAACCACACCTCGTTCAGGGCGGTGAACCGGAAATCATAGTTCTTTTCCTCTCCCCGGAAGGCCAGGGTCTTCCCCACCAGCTCATCCGTATCCGGCGGGGTATAGGGACCCGCCAGGGGGGAATGGCTGTACTTTTCCGGATCCCCGGCATATTCCGCCACGATCTTTTCCACCGTCTCTCTGGGCACGTCCAGATTGAACTTCCGATAGTACCGTTTCTTGTTGCGCATGTCGATCCTTCCTTCCTTTTGATTCGTTTTCTGCCTTCAGTATAGGCTCCCTCGACC
Organism: uncultured Clostridia bacterium; assembly: GCA_947307505.1. The sequence goes on from CAMZJG010000014.1 coordinate 743, forward strand.
CCGGCTGTCAACCGGGGAGAAAGGGGTCTCTGACCGCCCTGGAACCGCGCCGGAAAAGGGGCAAAAGAGCCGATTTCTATACGGATTTGCAGTTGAAACAGGGGGTCATTTGTGGTATAATATATAATAATGTATACATTCGCTCTCCATGCCCCTTCGGAGGCAGAAAGAAATAAAGGAGGACCTACCCTTGAATTCCGCCAGCGACGTATGGCAGGCCGTATTAAAGCTGCTGGAGCAGCACCTGTCCCCCACCGCGATCAGCACCTGGTTCAGCGACTGCCAGGTGGTGGAGCTGCTGGATAACCGCCTCATTCTGCATACCCCCTCTGAATTCAGTCAGAATATCATCATGACCCGTTACCTGGACCTGGTGAAGGACGCTCTGAAGGAGATCTTTGCCGCCGATTTCGACGTTCAGGTCATCGGGGATGAGGAACTGGCCCGGCGGATCAATCGCCAGCCTCCCCTGCGCCAGGAGTTCCTGGGAAGCGATCAGTTCACCTTCGATAAATTCGTGGTGGGCCCCACCAACCGGATCGCCTATGCCGCCGCCCTGGCGGTCTCCCAGAATCCCGCCACCAAGTACAACCCCCTGTTTATTTACGGGGACTCCGGCCTGGGCAAGACCCATCTGCTGTACTCCATCGCCAACGCCCTGCGCATCTCCCGGCCGGATTTCCGCATCGTGTATATCAAGGGGGACGATTTCACCAACGAGCTCATCAACGCCATCCAGACCGGGAGCAACAGCGAATTCCGGGAAAAATTCCGCATGGCGGACCTGCTCCTGGTGGACGATATTCAATTCATCGCCGGGAAGATCCAGACCCAGGAGGAGTTTTTCCACACCTTCAACGCCCTGTATGAATCCGGCCGGCAGATCGTCCTTACCTCCGACCGGGCGCCCAAGGACATGCTCCGGCTGGAGGACCGGCTGAAATCCCGTTTCGAAGGCGGTCTCATGGTGGACGTGCAGCCCCCTGACTACGAGACCCGGGTGGCCATCCTGAAAAACAAAGCCGCCCGCATGGGCATTCCCCTGGCGGAAGAAGCCTGCATCTATATCGCTGAAAACATCAAATCCAACATCCGGCAGATCGAGGGGATCCTCAAAAAGATCCAGGCCTATCTGGAACTGGAGCGCGCCGAAAACCTGGATATGGACCTGGTGGAGAACATCACCAAGGAAGTCATCCGCAGCGAACGCTCCTACACCCCCGAGTATATCGTGGAGAAGACCGCCTCCTTCTACGACCTCAGTCCGGAGGATATCCTGGGCAAAGGCAAGACCAAGAACATCGCCGCCGCCCGTCAGATGGCCACCTACCTGATGCGGAAGCTCACCACCCTCACCCTGGAGGAGATCGGCGGCGTGCTGAACCGGGACCATTCCACCATCCTCCACTCCATCCGGAAGATCGAGGATTCCGTCAATACGGACGCGGCTCTCAGCGACACCGTCCGGGATATCACAGCAAACATCATGAACAAATGACCTCCCGCTCCCTCGCCGGTTTTCCACAAAGCACTCCAATTTTCTTCCCATTCTCTGTGGAAACTTTTTTATCAGTTTTTTCCTGTGGAAAACCCAGGAGTTTATCCACATTTCTTCCTTCGCCGGATATCGCGCAGCTGCGCGGTTTTCCCGAGTTATCCACCGTTTTTTCGTCCTAACCCTACTAAAACTAAAAACCTATCCTATATATCCTGTATCATCGACCCGCGCATCATCCATCAGACACTGCCGCAGGACGGTATGACCCGTCCGCAGGAAGGAGCATCGATATGAAATTCAGCTGCGATCGGAGCCTTTTGCTGGCCGGTCTCACCATCTCCGCAAGAGCCGCAGCAGCCAAAAGCACCATCCCCGCCCTGGAGGGCCTTCTGCTGACAGCAACGGAGGACGAACTCACCATCACCGGCTATAACCTGAAAACCGGCGTCCGTACCCGGGTCCCGGCAGACATTGCGGAAGAAGGAAGCATCGTTCTCAACGCCCGTCTCTTCGGCGACATCGTCCGAAAAATGTCGGACAGCTATCTGAAACTGGAGAGCGACTCCGGCCTGCTGGTCAAACTCACCTGCGGACGGAGCTCCTTTGAGATCATGGGCTCCAATGCGGAGGATTTCCCCGAGCTTCCCACCGTGGAGGAGGAGAATACCTTCCACATTCAGGAAAAGAAGCTGAAGGCCATGATCGACCAGACCCTTTTCGCCGTCAGCACCAACGAATCCCGGCCCGTGCACACCGGCAGCCTGTTCGAAGCGGAGGGCAAGGTCCTGACCGTGGTGAGCGTGGACGGTTTCCGTCTCGCCCTTCGCCGGGAGGAACTGGAGGAAGCGGTGAGCGACAGCCGCATCTCCTTCGTGGTCCCCGCCGCCGCCCTCACCGAGGTGGGCCGGATCGCCGGTGCGGACAGCGAGGACAGCGCCTCCATCCACCTGGGCAGCCGCCACATCCTGTTCAACATCGGGGACAGTGAAGTCATCTCCCGGAAGCTGGAGGGGGAATTCCTGGATTACCGGAAATCCATCCCCGCCTCCGCCAAATACGAACTCCTGGGCCAGCGGCGGGAGCTGCTGGACTCCTTCGAGCGGGTCAGCCTCATCATCAGCGAGAAATACAAGAGCCCCATCCGCTGCCGTTTCGGGGACGGCTTCCTGGATCTTACCAGCGCCACGGCTCTGGGCAAAGCCTCGGACCAGTGTCCCCTGAAGGGCAACGGAGAAGATCTGGAGATCGGATTCAACAACCGCTATATGCTGGACGCCCTCCGGGCGGCCCCTGTGGACGAGCTGAAGCTGCAGCTTTCCTCCGGCGCCTCCCCCTGCATCCTCCTTCCGGGAGACGGAACGGACAGCTTCCTGTATCTCATCCTCCCCGTGCGGATCCGCAGCGAGGTCTGATCCGTGGAGGAGACGAGGATTCATATCGACACGGAATTCATCCGTCTGGACGCCCTGCTGAAATACGCCGGCCTGGTCCAGACCGGGGGCGAAGCCAAGCTCCGGATCCAGGGGGGCGAAGTCCGGGTGGACGGGGAGATCTGCACCCAGCGGGGCAAAAAACTCCGGCCCGGCAGCGTGGCTGAGCTGGAAGGCCGCCGCCTGCGGGTGGAAGCATGATCCTCAACTCCCTGGAGCTGCTGGGCTTCCGCAGCTATCATTCCGCCGCCTGCTCCTTTGACCCGGGGATCAACATCATCGCCGGGATCAACGCCCAGGGAAAGACGAATCTGCTGGAGGGGGTATACTATCTCTCCGGAGCCCGTTCCTTCCGCACCAGGACCGACCGGGAGCTGATCCGTCTGGAGGAGGATGAGGCCGCCATCCGGGGCGCCATCGTCTCCGGCGGCCGGGAACAGCTCATCGACATCTACCTCAGCCGCCGGGAGCGGAAAAAGATCTTCCTGAACGGCGTGAAACAGAAAAACGCATCCGCCCTCTCCGGCCGTTTCTGCTGCGTCCTCTTTTCCCCGGAGGACCTGGAACTGGTCCGGGGAGGACCTGCGGAAAGAAGAAAATACATGGATCTGGCCATCTCCCAGCTCCGGCCCCAGTATGCCCAGACTTTGGGGGAATTCCAGAAGGTGTACGGGGAAAAGGCCCGGATCCTTCGGGACTGGCGGGAACGCCCGGACCTTCTGGAGGTGCTGGACGATTACAGCCTGAGCCTGGCCCGGCTGGGGGCCGTGCTCATCCGCTACCGGGCTGCCTGGTGCCGCCGGGCAGGGGAGGCGGCGGAACGTCTCCACGGGGAGATCTCCGGCCGGGATGAAAAGCTGCGGGTGGGCTACACCACCGTGAGCAGCATCGAGGATCCCCTGGATCTGACTCCGGCCCAGCTGCTGGAAGCCCTTCTCCTGCACCAGGAGAAACACCGTCAGGCGGAGCTGGATTCCGGCCTCTGTCTTTCCGGCGCCCACAAGGACGATCTGAAGCTGGAGATCGGCGGCCTTCCGGCGGGGAAGTACGCCTCCCAAGGGCAGGCCCGGACCGCCGCCCTCGCCCTGAAGCTGGCGGAATGGGAGCTCGCCCGCTCCGACCTGGGGGAGTCCCCCGTCCTGCTGCTGGACGATGTGCTCAGCGAGCTGGACGGTCTGCGGCAGGATTACGTTCTGAACTCCATCGGCGGAGGGCAGGTGCTCATCACCTGCTGCGCCTCCGAGGAGGTACGCCGGAAGACCGGCGGCAAGCTCATCTATGTGGAAGGGGGGAAACTGCGGGAATGTACCTCTACCTAGGTCAAAACCGGGTGGTCTCCAAGAACGACGTGATCGGGGTCTTCGATCTGGACAACTGCACCTCCACCCGCATCACCCGGGACTATCTCACCCGGGCGGAAAAGCGGGGCCGGGTGGAAGACGTTTCCGCCGGAGCCCTGCCCAAGAGCTTCGTCCTCTGCGCCGCCGAACGGCGGCTCCACGCCCCCACAAAAGTATTTCTGGCCCAGCCCAATCCCGCTACTTTACTGAAGCGGTGGAATCAAAATACGCTTACCTTCAACGGTTGATAGGGAGAATCTCATGGATTTCAACAAGGAAACGGAAGTAAACCGGAACGCGGAAGCCTATGACGCCTCGCAGATCCAGGTATTGGAGGGTCTGGAGGCGGTTCGTCTTCGTCCGGGCATGTACATCGGCTCCACCAGCGCCAGCGGTCTGCACCACCTGGTGTACGAGATCGTGGACAACGCCATCGACGAGGCCCTGGCGGGCTTCTGTCACCACATCACGGTGACCATCGAGGCGGGGAACGTGATCCGGGTGGAGGACGACGGCCGGGGCATCCCCGTGGACGTGCAGGAGCAGACGGGGAAGCCCGCCCTGGAGGTGGTGTACACCGTCCTCCACGCCGGCGGCAAGTTCGGCGGCGGAGGCTACAAGGTATCCGGCGGCCTTCACGGCGTGGGCGCCAGCGTGGTGAACGCCCTTTCCGAATGGCTGGAGGTGGAGGTCCACCGGGGCGGAAAGATCTACCAGATGAAGTTCAGCCGGGGCGACAAGACCCAGGATATGAAGATCATCGGCGAAACCAACCGTACCGGCACCACCGTGCGCTTCAAGCCGGATCCCCAGATGTTCGAGGATACGGTATACGACTATGAGACCCTCCATATCCGTATGCGGGAGCAGGCCTTCCTGAACGCGGGCCTGCGCATCTCCATCTTTGACGAACGGCCCGAGAGCGCGGAACTTCCGGAGGAAGCCCGGCGGGACTCCATGTGCTATGAGGGAGGCATCCGGGAATTCGTCACCTACCTGAACCGGGCGAAGCAGCCCCTGCACCAGGACGTGATCTATGTCGCCGGCGTCCGGGAGGACAGCGAGGCGGAGATCGCCCTCCAGTGGAACGACAGCTATAATGAGATCATCGATTCCTTTGCCAACAACATCCACACCCCCGGAGGCGGCATGCACGAAACGGGCTTCAAGACCGCCCTCACCCGGGTGATCAACGCCTATGGAAAGAAGACCGGCCTGCTGAAGGAGGGGGAGAGCCTCTCCGGGGAGGACTGCCGGGAGGGGATGACCGCGGTCATCTCCGTCAAGCTCACCAACCCCCAGTTCGAGGGCCAGACCAAGGACAAGCTGGGCAACAGCGAGATGCGTACCCTGGTGGACGGCATCCTGCAGGAAAAGCTCACGGAGTTTCTGGAGGAAAACCCGCAGGTGGGGAAAACCGTCATGGACAAGGCCCTCACCGCCTCCCGGGCCCGGGAGGCCGCCCGGAAGGCCAGGGAGAGCATCCGCAACAAGAGCGGGCTGGAGTCCGGCGGCATGCCGGAGAAGCTCCAGGACTGCAACGAAAAGGACCCCGCCCTGTGCGAGATCTATATCGTGGAGGGAGACTCCGCAGGAGGCTCCGCCATCCAGGGCCGGGATTCCCGGTTCCAGGCCATCCTTTCCATGTGGGGCAAGATGCTGAACGTGGAGAAGGCCCGGGCGGACAAGATCTACCGGAACGAAAAGCTCCAGCCCGTCATCACCGCTCTGGGAGCCGGGATCGGGGAGGATTTCAACCTGGAAAAGCTCCGGTACCACAAGGTCATCATCATGGCGGACGCCGATGTGGACGGCAGCCATATCCGCACCCTGCTCCTCACCTTCTTCTTCCGCTATATGCGCCCCCTGATCGAGAACGGCTACGTGTACTCCGCCGTACCGCCCCTGTACAAGCTCACCCGGGGAAAACAGCAGCGGGTGGCCTACTCCGACGAGGAACGGGACCGGGTATCCGCAGAGATGCGGGGAGACAATCCCAACGCCAAGATCGAGATCTCCCGGTACAAAGGCCTGGGCGAAATGAGCAAGGACGAACTGTGGGAGACCACCATGGATCCGGAACGGCGCACCCTGCGGCGCATCACCCTGGGAGACGCCATCCAGACGGATCAGATCTTCTCCCTCCTCATGGGGGAGGAAGTGGAGCCCCGCCGGGCCTGGATCGAAACCAACGCCAAATACGTCAGCAATCTGGATATTTAAAGGGGGTCGGGGACTTTGGCACACAACAGAAGCTATAAACCGGAGGACATCGCGTTCCCCGATCAGGTCATCACCGAATCCGAGCTTTCCCGGGAAATGCAGACCAGCTATATCGACTACGCCATGTCCGTCATCGTGGGCCGGGCGCTGCCGGACGTGCGGGACGGGCTGAAGCCCGTGCACCGGCGGATCCTGTACTCCATGTACGAAAGCGGTCTGACCCACAACAATCCCTATAAGAAATGCGCCACCGCCGTGGGCGACGTGCTGGGCAAGTACCACCCCCACGGGGACGCCAGTGTGTACGACGCCCTGGTGCGCATGGGGCAGGATTTCTCCATGCGGAATATGCTCATCGACGGCCACGGCAACTTCGGCTCCGTGGACGGGGATCCCCCCGCCGCCTACCGGTATACGGAGGCCCGCATGTCCCGCATCGCGGACGAGATGCTCCGGGATATCGAGAAGGAAACCGTGGACTGGGACCCCAACTTCGACGAAAGCCGGAAGGAGCCCCGGGTGCTGCCCAGCCGCTTCCCCAATCTGCTGGTGAACGGCTCCAGCGGCATCGCCGTGGGCATGGCCACCAGCATCCCGCCCCATAACCTGCGGGAAGTCATCAACGCCGTCATCTGCCTGCTGGACGACCCGGAGGCGGGGGTCATGGAGCTCATGGAGCACATCCAGGGGCCGGACTTCCCCACCCGGGGCATCATCATGGGCAGAGCCGGCATCCGCGCCGCCTATGCCACGGGAAAGGGCAAGGTGGTGGTCCGGGCCAAGGCGGAATTTGAGGAATTCAACAAGGACCGGATCCGGATCATCGTCAACGAGCTGCCCTACCAGGTGAACAAGCGCCAGCTCATCAAGAACATCAAGGAGCAGGTGCAGGAGAAACGGCTGGAAGGCATCAGCGACCTGCGGGACGAGTCGGACCGGAACGGCATGCGCATCGTCATCGAGCTGAAGCGGGACGCGAATCCCCAGGTGGTGCTGAACCGCCTCTATACCCAGACCCAGCTCCAGAGCAATTTCTCCATCATCATGCTGGCCCTGGTGAACGACCAGAGCCAGCCCAAGGTGCTGAACCTGAAGGAGATGCTGGAGGAGTATATTTCCTTCCAGGAGGATATCATCCTCCGGCGCACACGCTTCGATCTGCGGAAGGCCCAGGAGCGGGCCCATCTGCTGGAAGGCCTGCTCATCGCCCAGGACAACATCGACGAGGTCATCCACATCATCCGCACCGCCTATGACGACGCGAAGGAGAAGCTCATGGAACGCTTCGGCCTGGACGACGTACAGGCTCAGGCCATCCTGGATATGCGTCTGAAGCAGCTCCAGGGCCTGGATCGGGAAAAGCTGGCGGCGGAGTACAAGGAGCTGGAGGAGCGCATCGACTATTACCGCCGTCTCCTGGACAGCAAGGAAATGCTGCGGGATGTGCTGAAGGACGAGCTCAGCGCCATCCGGGACAAATACGGAGACGACCGGCGCACCGAGATCCAGGACGTGGAGGATGAGATCGACATCGAAGACCTGATCGACGAGGAGCTCTGCGTCTTCACCATCTCCCGGGCGGGCTACATCAAGCGCATCCCCGCGGAGACCTACCGGGTACAGAAGCGGGGCGGCAAGGGAGTCACGGGCATGACCACCAAGGAGGAGGACAGTGTGGACTCTATCTTCACCGCTTCCACCCATGATCTGCTCCTGCTCTTCACCAGCCGGGGCCGGGTATTCATGCGCAAGGGCTACGTTATCCCGGAGGCGGGAAGGACCGCCAAGGGCACCAATATCGTGAACATCATCCCCGCGGAACCGGGGGAGACCCTCTCTGCCGGTCTGCATATGGCGGCCATGCCCCCGGACCGCTTCCTCACCTTCGTCACCCGGAAGGGCACCGTGAAGCGCATGCGCTTCGAGGAGCTGAAAAACCTGAAAAACGTGGGCATCCGGGCCCTCACCCTGGATGAGGAGGATGAGCTGATCAAGGTGCTGAATACCTCCGGGGAGGATTATATCCTCATCGCCACCCATGAGGGCAAGGCCATCTGCTTCCGGGAGACGGATATCCGGCCCATGGGCCGTACCGCCGCGGGCGTCCGGGGCATCCGTCTCCGGGAGGGGGACTGGTGCGTGGGCGCCGTATGCTGCGGCGAGGAGGACATACTCCTGACCGTAACGGAGAACGGCTGCGGCAAGAAGACCCCGGTGAGCGAATACTGCCGCCTGGGGAGCGAGCCCCAGCACCGGGGCGGCATGGGTCTGAAGAACTGCCCCATCACGGAAAAAACCGGCATGGTGGCGGGCATCGCCCTGGTTTCTCCGGGGGATCACCTGCTGCTCATGAGCAGCGACGGGGTGGTCATCCGCATGAACGCGGACGATGTGAACGTATACAGCCGCGCCGCCCAGGGCGTGCGGGTCATGCGCGTTCCCGACGGGGCCAGGATCATCGGACTCACCGTCGCCGCGCCGGAGCAGGAGGAGGATAACGGGGAAAGCACGGAAACTCCGGAGACCGAACCGGAAGCCTGAAATGAAGGCGGTTGAGATCTACACGGACGGCGCCTGCAGCGGCAATCCGGGCCCGGGAGGATGGGCGGCGATCCTGCGCTACGGCAGCCGGGAAAAGGTCCTCTCCGGCGGCGAGGCGGAGACCACCAACAACCGCATGGAGCTCACCGCCGCCATCCAGGGCCTGAAGGCTCTCCGGGAGCCCTGCGCCGTTACCCTGTACAGCGATTCCCGCTACCTGGTGGACGCGGTGAACCGGGGCTGGGCGCGGGGCTGGCAGAGCCGGGGCTGGATGCGGACGAAAAAGGAACCCGCCAGGAACCCGGAGCTGTGGCAGGAGCTGCTGGAGCTTCTGGACCGGCATCAGACGGAGTTGCGCTGGGTGAAGGGCCATGCAGAAGATCCTCTGAACGCCCGCTGCGACGCCCTGGCGGTGGCGGAGAGCCGTAAATTTCTGGATCCGGATAAGGACTGAGGCCGCGGAAAGGGTTGGGAAACCGGAGTAAATAGGTCGCAAGCGATAAGTTTGCAAAAAGTTCACATTTGGATGGCAAAAAATGCATATTTTTTCGAAAAATCGCTTGCAATACAGAGAGACCCCTGATATAATGCTCCAACAAGCACGGATTTCGTGTTTTAACGCATTAACGCAAGAGAATTAACATACGAGGACTCCCGGAGTATACCTGTCCACCTGGGCTGAGGCGTATGGAATGCGAAAGGAGAATGAAAATGGTCGAACTTTCCGCTGCCGAGAAAAAGGCGATGTGTGAGGAGATGACCGCGCATCTGCCCAAGATCCGCAAGCTGCTGAGCCTCACCCAGGCGGACCTGGGCAACCTCACCGGGCTGAGCCGGGTAACGATCTCCCAGATCGAAAGCGGCAAGGTCCAGATGACCTGGCTGCACCTGAACGCTATCATGTTCATCTGCACCGTGAACCGCCGCAGCAAGGAATATATCTTTGCCAACAACATCCTGGGACCCAGGTATCTGCAGTTCGTTCAGGGGAAGGATGAGAACATCCCCCCGGATTACAATGTCACCGTACGCACGGAAATGATCAAAGCGTACCAGGAAATGCTAAAAAACCAAACTCGATCTGAAGAATAAATAATAATATTAATATACTGACGGCCGGGAATGCTCCCGGCCGTCAGACTGTAGATAAACCCGTAAACGGCATGATAACGGAAAGGAAGAAAGTGTGAAAGAAACCCATCAGGGGTGTCTTTCGCGTTCAATCATAAGTTTTTCGAACAATCTTTTCCTTATTTATGTTCGAAAAACTTGCTTCAGCGGGGCGACAAGACTTTGTCGACACGCTGACGGCCGGGAATACTCCCGGCCGTCCTTCTTTCCATGATGGAACCTGCGATGATCGAGTGAGGGACAGCTTATCCCTTCAGCTCCGTATATCTGCCCTCTTTCCGTGCGGGGGCTTTGGCTTCC
>CAMZJG010000015.1 GCA_947307505.1 uncultured Clostridia bacterium
AGCTCAAAGAGCCAGTGGCCCACGCGTCCGCTGATGAACCCCTGCAGGAACCCCTGCATTTCCTCCGCAGCGGTAACCACCGCGTTGCTCCCGAAAGTCACCATATGGAAATAGTACGGCCGGTCCCCGTAATCCCGCTGCCCCGGGTGAAGCGCAGACCGGGTCAGCACATTGTCCCTCCGCTGGAAATCCTCCGGCGAGCAATTATACTCCAGCGCCAGCAGTTCCCGCAGCCGTGTCAGGCAGCGGACATATAGTGCGTCTTTCATGTTGAACGCCCCCTCCTCCCTATTGTATCAGCCTGATCCGGGAAAACCAAGGGAGATTTACAATCCCACGTCCGTATGATAAGCTGTCGAAAACGGGAAGGGAGGCGTTCTCCATGTTATTCTTTCCGCAGGACGACTTTGATCTGGACCGCATCGCGGAAAGCGGACAATGCTTCCGATGGGAACCGCTGGAAGACGGTGGATACCGCATTCCTTTTCGAAACAGCTGCCTGCACATCCGTGACACAGAAAACGGCAAATTCGAACTGGACTGCAGCGTGGAGGAATTTCAGGCCCTGTGGCGGGACTACTTCGATCTGGATACCAATTATTCCGGGATACGCGCCCGGGTGGACAAGCTGCAGGATCCTTTTTTGTACTGCGCCGCGCAGGCGGAACAGGGCATCCGCATCCTGCGGCAGGACCCCTGGGAAACCTTGGTGAGCTTCATTATCTCCCAAAACCGCAATATCCCGGCAATCCGCCGGTCCATCGACCTGCTGTGCCGTGCCGCGGGGGAAGCGCGGGAAGACCGGCGGGGCGAACGCTATTATGCTTTCCCTTCTCCGGAAGGCATCCTGAAACTGGGGGACGCCGCCCTGGATGCCTGCCGCCTGGGCTACCGGGCAAAATACGTCCGGGCAGCGGCTCAGCGGGCGGCGGAAGGTCTGTTCTCTGCTGAATCACTCCTGGAAACGCCGGAAGCGGAGACCCTCTCCGCCTTGACGGGGCTGTACGGGGTGGGGATCAAGGTCGCCAGCTGCGTTTCCCTGTTCGGTCTCCATCATCTTGACGCCTTTCCGGTGGACGTATGGATCCGCCGGGTCCTGGAAGCGGAATACCCCGGCGGCTATCCTTACGAGCTGTACAGTCCCTATAACGGCGTATATCAGCAGTATATGTTCGCCTATTGCCGCAGACAGCGATAAAGATCCTCGCTGTTGCCTCTGCGGGAATTGATTTGTTCATATTCTTCATGTATAATATCGATGAGATATAGAGTTATTACAATACGTACTGCGGAGAGATCAGATGACGATATTTGATGTGATCACCCTGTTGGGGGGCGTTGCATTCTTTCTGTTCGGCATGTCCACCATGGGCACCGGCCTGAAGAGTCTGGCAGGGAACCGGATGGAACGGATCCTGTGGTCCCTTTCCTCCATGCCGATCAAAGGACTTCTGCTGGGCACCGTTGTCACCGCCGTGATCCAATCCTCCTCGGCCGCCACCATCATGACCATCAGCTTTGTGAACGCCGGCATGATGAAGCTGGCCCAGACCATCACCGTGATCCTTGGCGCCGAGATCGGCACCACCGCCACCGGCTGGATCCTCTCCCTGTCCAGCGCCCATGGGGACAGCGGCTGGACCCGGCTGATCTCCTCCTCCACCTTCGTTCCCCTGGTCGCCCTGGCGGGGATCATCCTGATCCTCTTCGTGCGGCAGCAGAGGAAAAAGCACCTGGGCTCCATCCTCCTGGGCTTTGCCCTGCTGATGACCGGCATGAGCATCATGAGCGGCGCGGTGGAACCGCTGAAATCCGACCCCGGCTTCACCGGGATCCTCACTCTCTTTTCCAATCCCATCCTGGGCCTCCTGGCCGGACTGGTCCTTGGCGCCGTGGTGCAGAGCTGCTCCGCCGGCGTCGGCATCGTCCAGGCAGTCTCCGTCACCGGCGTTCTCGCCTATTCCACCTGCCTGCCGCTGATCATGGGCATTAATCTGGGCGCCTGCTCCCCGGTCCTGCTGAGCATGATCGGGGCGACGAAGAGCGGCCGAAGGGTGGCGGCGTGCTATATTTCCACCACAGGGATCTCCATCATCCTGGTCTTGCTTGTCTATTATGTTCTTCGTGCCTTCGGCTTGCTGTCCTTTATGGATGGGACCGCCAACATGCTGGGGATCGCCGCCCTCAATACCCTCACCCGTATGGGCGCCTCCCTGGTCATGACTCCCTTCCATAAACAGATCGAAAAGCTATGCTACCGGCTCATCCGTTACTCTCCTTCGGAGGATGCGGACAGCGAATATCTGGACAAGCTTACGGATTCCGCTCTGCGGTATCCCCGCACCGCCGTGAATCTCAGCCTTGCGGCCGTGCAGAAAATGGCGGAGCTGGCCCAGGAGGCGGTTCTGGACGCCATCGGTCTGTTTCACGTTTTTGACAAAGACATTGCGGAACGGGTCGCCCAGCGGGAAGCCCTGCTGGATAAGTACGAGGATAAGCTGGGGGATTATATGATGCGGATCATGGGCGGAGATTCTGTCCCTGACCTGGAATGGGAGCTGGATAAAGCCCTCAGCTCCATCAGCGACCTGGAACGCCTGGGCGACCACGCCATGAACGTCATGGAGCTTGCCGTGGAAATGCAGGAGAAGCACATTGCCTTCTCCGAAGAAGCCGAGGAGGAACTCAAGTATTTTACTGAGGCGGTAAGAGAAGTCACCACCATCGCCTGCACTTCATTCATTAAGGAAGACGAAAAGGAAGCGCTGAAGGTCGAACCCCTGGAAGAGGTCATCGATATCATGTGTGACGAGTTGAAGCTGCGGCATGTGGCCCGTCTCCAGTCCGGCCAGTGTACCATCGCCGTCGGCTTTGTATTCAACGACCTGCTTACCAACTGCGAGCGGGTGGCGGACCACTGCTCCAACCTGGGCATCTGCACCCTGAAAAGCCTGAATCCCCAGTATATGCCCCATGAGTATTCCTCCAGCGTGGAAGCCTCCGCTACCTTCACGGAGCATTTCCTCAACTTCACTGAGAAGTATGTCAGCAATCTGTAAGCACACGAATATACGGAGAAAACAGCACGGTGTCCGAATCGCCGCGCTGTTTCTTTGCGTCCTTCTGCTGATGCTCTGCCCGGGCTGCGGCGGAAAGCAGCGGTACAGCGTGACCTATGCGGACGTTTTCGACACGGTGACCACCTTCACCGCCTATACCGAAAGCCGGGCTGAATTCGACGCCCTGGCGGAACAGCTGCATGCGCAGCTGCTGGAGGATCACCGCCGCTCCGATATTTACCATGAGTATCCCGGTCTGGTAAATCTCTGCACCCTGAACAAAAGGGCCGGAGAAGAAGCGGTACAGGTGGACGGGGAGCTGATGGACCTGCTGCAGTTCGGCGCCCGGTGGCATGAGCTCACCGGTGGCAAGCTGAACATTGCCATGGGTGCGGTGCTGGCTCTCTGGCAGGAAGCCCGGGAAACGGCGGCGGCCGACCCGGACTCCGCCCAGCTCCCGGATGAAGGCCGTCTCCGGGAAGCGGCGGCGCACTGTTCCATGGCGGACCTGGCGCTGGATACGGAAAGCGGCACCGTGCGTTATCTGGACCCGGAGCTGAAGCTGGACGTAGGTGCGGTGGCCAAGGGCTGGGCGCAGAGCCGGGCCATGGAACTGCTGGATCGCGCCCGCTGCACCTCCTGGCTGCTGAATATGGGCGGCAGCGTAAGCTGCCGGGGAACTAAGCCGGACGGAAGTCCCTGGACCATCGGTCTGGAGGATCCTCTGGACAAAAGCCTGCCCATGCGCACCTTTCTGCTGACGGATTCCTCCGCCGTCACCAGCGGCGTGGACCAGCGGTACTATCTGGTGGAGGGCAAACGATACCACCACCTCATCGATCCGGATACCGGCTTCCCCTGCGACCGCTGCACTCAGGTAACGATCATCCTGCCGAATCCCCTGCTGGCGGACGCCCTCTCCACTGCTCTTTTCCTGATGGACCAGGAGGCCGGATCAAAGCTCGCACGGGAGCTGGGAGCGGAAGCGCTCTGGATCCTGCCGGATGGAAGTCAGATCAAAACCGGCGGATTTCCTGAATTCAATTAAGTCTTAACCAGCATCGTGCCGCAGGCGGAACCGCCTGCGGCACGTTTTCTTTACTCTGTGATGCGGCGGAGGATCCCCAGCCAGGTTCCCGGAGAACGATCCCCCCATTCCCGATAATACTTCACCGCCCGATACTTGAAATCTGAATGCTCGATCAGCCGGAACAGGGTGGAGAGGATATCCGCGGCCTCTTCCCGACTTCCCCTCTCCGGAAGGCAGCCCATCAGAATAAAGTCCAGAAATGCGGCGGTGACGCAGACGGACAGAAAGGGGTCCTCTTCCCCGTTGGTCCCCCCCACATGGGGAAAGCTGTTGTAAAACATACTGTTCAGAAGGAGGTTTGTCAAACCCATCTCCCAGCCGGTCAGGATGGTCCTGCCCATCCGGCGGGCCCGGGCATAGCGATCCGCCAGCATCGGGAACCCGTTTTCCTCCGGTCTCTGCCCTTCCAGTCCGTACCGTGCCGAGGCCTTCCTGCAGTATTCTCCGATGATGGGGCTGTTTTTGGCGAAGTAGGCGGTCATATCCCAGAGCATGCCTATGCCGTTCAAGTCGGCATCCTCCCCCTCAGGCAGATGGAACAGGGCTTCGTTCAGTCTGCGGAACCTGTCCTCCAGCCCTTTTCCCTGGCGAAAGACTTCCAGGGCCAGGCGGCATTCTCGGAAAAAGCTCTCTTTCATGTCGATGGGGAACCGGGGTTCCTCCTCCAGTTCCATGGAGCAGAATCCCAGCGGATCATCCCGCTGCAGCAGCAGCTCCGTCACCGCTTCGCAGCTCCCGGCGCAGGCGCACTCCGCTTCGCCGCAGACCTCCCGGGTATTCCTGGGATAGAGACGGCATACGTCCGGCAGGATCCCCTCCCCCAGCTCCAGCTGCAGCGTACACAGGCCATCTTTGTTCAGGAGCGGGCATCCCCCGCTCCGGTCATGGACGACGTGAGCCGTGCCGCCCCGGCGGGGATCTCCATCCAAATTGAACGCTTCATTCAGCTTCCTGCGATATTCCGGAGCACATTCCGCTTCCTGCAAGCGGGCATATTCCTCCCCGGTGATGATGACCGGCCAGCCCCTGCAGCAGGAGTTCCGGCAGTTCCCGCATTTGCAGGAAAAACCGGGATAATAATCCGGCACATAATACGTTCGGCTCACTTCTCCGCCTCCTTTTCCGCCTCGGCGGCAAACAGATCCGCGATCCGCCTGCCCGACCGAAGCTCCGCTGCGAAGCCCTTCAGCAGCGCTGCCGACCGCTGACGGACAAATTTCACCTCCGGATTGGAGCCGGGGTCGATGCCCATCATCCGGGAATAAGCGAAAGTCACATCCGCAAACAGCTGCCCCAGCACTGCGGAGAGATCCGGTCCGGGCTCTCCCATGATCTCCAGCAGGACGGAGGGCATGACCTCGGCAAACCGACGGTAGTTGGCCAGCGCCAGGATGACCTCTTCGTCCCCCAGCACCAGTCCCCGATGACCGGGATCGATGGGATCCACCTGCTGAGAAACAAGAGGATGGGCGATCTCCCCCCGCCGGTCGTTCCGCAGGAGGAAAATGCCCAGCTTGGTCTGGCGGTTCCCCAGGACCCCTTCCAGATTCATGTGGCTGTCCCTGGGCAGGCCGAAGAAGCGGGAAACCAGAAGATCGTTCCCGTTTTTATTCACACCTTCGTTCCAGAACTGGATGAATTCGTCCCCCAGCAAGCCGAGCAGCTCATCTCCGCAGCCGAGATAGAGGAAGTCCGTCCCACGGCTCTTCTGGGCAGCCAGGATGAAGCGGGCGAGGACATGGGGCAGAGAATCCGGATCCCCCAGGTCAAAAGCTTTCATCGCCCGGGAGATCATCGTCCAGTACCGCTCGGTATCCATCCCCGCAGCCAACATGGGCGCCAGCAGGATGGGGGTTTTGTTCCTTCCGTAGCGGCCGGAGATGGCGTCCGGCATGGAGAGCACCTGGTTCCCGTCCCGCTCTGCCAGCTGCTTCAATCCACCCCCGTTGGAGAAGACGATGCGGCGGCAGGTCCGGGCAGTATACTCATGGAGCTTGATGGTCTCTTCCGTCACGCTGCTGCGGCTGAACTCCATAAATAAGGTGTTGTCCTCCGCCGCATCCGGCGGAAGCAGATCCAGCTGTCCGGGGGAGTGGATAAGGATCCAGTCCAGCTTCCGCCCGGGATCCCGGTTGTTCACCGCCGCCATATAGTGGCAGAACTGCTCGTTTGCCCCGATGCCGGTGGTCACCAGATAGCGGGGACCTGCTGCGCCGAACAGCCGATGGATCTCTTCCCGGATCACCGGCGCCGTATCCCGCATGAATTCCCGGTAATAATCTTCCGTCCCCGTGCGGTAGAGCTGGATAAAAGGATCGCTGTCCGCATTCTCCGCGATCTGCCCGGAAAGGCCGCTGAGCCGGGCATGGAGATCCCCCGGCAGGGGGAAGGGTTCCGTCAGGGAGGGCGAAGCGTGGATGCGGAAAAGCTCGTCAAAGGGATGGAGACATCCGGCCTTCCCGCAGAAAGGCGCCGAAGTCTCCCCTCCGGTACTTCCGCCGCCGGAAGACATTCGTCTCCGGGCAATCATCTCCCCCAGGCCGTTTTCCTCCAGCGCGGCCTCCATTTCCCCGGGGGAGCTGCGAAACACCTCAGCCAGGGCATTTATCAGGGCTTCCGGCTCCAGAGCGGTCTTCAATGCTCCGGTGATCTGCTCCTTGCTGACGCCCTTGTCCGGGTATCGCCGCAGCAGCGCCTCCGTCAGTCCGGAAAAAAAGTCAGTCATCATCCGGGTCTCCTTTTACAGCGATTTTGTTTCTATCTTGTATTGTACCACAAATCTTCAAGGGAACAAAGCCTATCCCGGAATTCTTGACGGAAGTTCCCCGACATGGTACCATTTTCCCGGAGGTGCTGCATATGGAGCGCGGTTATGCCGGATTCACCGTTACCCCCAAGGCGGAGCGGGCCCTTCGGACCGGACATCCCTGGGTCTACGGGGAAGAGGTCCTGTCTGTAACGGGAGTATATGCCCCGGGCGACATCGTGGACGTTTTCTCCCGCAAGGGGCGGTGGCTGGGCAGCGGTATGGTGAACGACCACAGCAAAATCCGCGTCCGTCTGCTCTCCCGGAACGCCAACGATCGTTTTGACGAAGCTTTTTTCCTCCGGCGCATCCGGTATGCTCTGGAGTACCGCCGCACGGTCATGGGAGAGGACTACGGCTGCTGCCGTCTCATTTTCGGCGAGGCGGATCAGTTCCCCGGTTTGACCGTGGACCGTTTTGGGGATGTGCTGGTCTCGGAGGTTCTGTCTCTGGGCATGGAGCGGCGGAAGGATCTCCTGTATCGGCTTCTCCTGCAGGTACTGGAAGAACAGGGTGAGCACATCCGGATCATCTATGAGCGCAGCGATTCCCCTCTTCGCGCCAAGGAGGGGCTGGAGCCATGGTCCGGCTATATTTCCCTCCCGGGGCTTTCCACGGAGGGAGACGGACATACGGAGATCCGGGAAAACGGCCTGCGCTTCGACGTGGACTTCATCCGCGGGCAGAAGACCGGCTATTTCCTGGACCAGAAGTGCAACCGTCTGGCTGCGGCCAGGCTGGCGAAGGGCAGACGGGTGCTGGACTGCTTCACCCATACGGGAGCCTTTGCTCTGAACTGCGCCGCGGGCGGGGCGGCCAGAGTCACGGCTGTGGATATCTCCGGGGAGGCTCTGGACCAGGCCCGGCGAAACGCCGCCCTGAACGGGCTGGAGGATCGGATGGACTTCCTTCAGGCGGATGTGTTCGAGCTGCTGACGCAGAGCGCCCAGGCAAAGCAATCCCCCTGGGACTACATCATTCTGGACCCGCCTGCCTTTACCAAGAGCAGCGCCACGGCCGACCGGGCATATCGGGGCTATAAGGAGATCAATCGAAGAGCCATGCAGCTTCTTCCCCGGGGCGGTTATCTGGCCACGTGTTCCTGCTCACATTTCATGCCTGCCGCCCGCTTTGAGGAAATGCTCCGGGAGGCGGCTTCCGACGCGCAGGTCTCCCTGCGGCAGATCGAAGCCCGGCAGCAGGCCCCGGATCACCCCATCCTCTGGGGTGTCCCGGAAACGGATTATCTGAAATTCTATCTGTTCCAGGTGGTATGAACGCACAAGCGAACCCGGCGTGACCAAATCGGTCACGCCGGGTTTTTTAATCATCCGGAAACATGATCTCCGTTATGCCATGCTTTCTTTCCAGTTCTCCCGGACCCATTCCTGGGTGAAGGCGGCAAAGGACCGCACCGCAGGGTTCCTCTCCCCTTCCTCCGTGATCGCCAGGCCGACTGTCCGATACGCTCTCGGCTTCAGAGGAAGCAGCCGCAGGCCCTCTGTTTCCCCCCGGAGAAGCAGTTCCTGCATGATGCTGATTCCCAGTCCGCTGCGTACCATGGCCAGGATGGCATAATCGTCTTTCGTGGAGAGGCGGATATTGGGGGTGATCCCGAAGGAAGCCAGATAATCCCGGGCATCCTGATCCGAAGCCGCCAGAAGCCCCAGGAATGATTCCTGCGCCATCCGCTCCACCGGAAACTCCTTCTCGTTCCCCAGGGGATGATCCTGAGGAAGCACCGCCAGGAGCGGATCCCGGTACAGGGGGATGAAGCGGCATCCTCCCGCGCAGCTGGGCGTGGCAAATCCGATGTTGGCCATGCCGGAGCCCAGCCACTGGGACACATCGTGATAGTCCCCCGTGTTCAGACGCAGCTCCACGCCGGGATGGGCTTCCCCAAAGGCCTTGAAGATCCCCGGGAGCCAGTGCACTGCCACGCTGGAAAAGGAGGCGACCACAACAGCCCCCCGCTCTCCGCCCCGAAAATCGCTGCAGAGGTCCTCGATGCGCTTTTGGGCCTCCAGCAGGGCTTCGATCTCCGGCAACAGGAGCTTTCCCTCCTCCGTCAGCCGGATCCCGGTCCGGCTGCGGTGCAGCAGGCTCACCCCCAGTTCCTTTTCCAGACCGGCGATCATCTGACTCACGGCGGACTGGGTGCAGCCCAGCGCCTCCGCAGCCCCGCTGAGGCTGCCGCTGTGCACGGTCTGGACAAAGAAGCGATAGCGTTTCAGATTCATTTTCTTCCTCTTTTTTTGAGTAAATCGCAAGATGGGACTTGCATTTTCTTCCGTTTTCGCTTATAATCGCAGCATCTTATTTAATTGCTTATATTATATATTAGCAATTGCTTATTTGTCAAGAGGAGGCGTTCGTTTTGAATTACACGGAATTGGTCGTTTTCGTCCTCTATCTGCTCTGTATGCTGGGCGTCGGCCTGTACTTTTTCCTGAAACATAAGGGCCAGGGCGAAAAAGCCTACTTTTTGGGCGATCGTCAGGTGAGCGGCCTGGTCGCCGCCCTCTCCGCCGGCGCTTCGGATATGAGCTCCTGGGTGCTGATGGGTCTCCCCGGCGCGCTGTACCTCACGGGCCTGGTGGAGATCTGGACCGCCGTGGGTCTGGCCCTGGGCCAGGCGCTGAGCTGGATCCTGGTTTCCCAGCGTCTCCGCCGCTTCTCCATTGCGGCGAAGGACTCCATCACCATCCCCCAGTATTTGACCAACCGTTTCCTCAGTGGAAACAAGACCCTGCAGATCCTGTGCGCGGTAATCTTCCTCGTGGCCTATGCCATTTACGCCGCCAGCAGCATCAAGGCCTGCGGCACCCTGTTCAACACGGTGCTGGGCGTAAACGCCACCGGCGCCATGATCCTGGCTGCGGTAATCATCGTGGGTTATACTTTCCTGGGCGGCTTCAGCGCCGTGTGCTGGACGGACTTCTTCCAGGGCATGCTCATGCTCATCGCCCTGATCGCCACCCCCATCGTTGCCCTGGCTGCTCTGAATGCGGGCAAGGGGATGGACGCCCAGGCTGTCTCTGCGGGTTACTGGAACCTGGTCGGCGGCGCATCGGGCTGGGATGCCGTCAGCGGCGTTCTCTCCGGTCTGGCCTGGGGCCTGGGTTACTTCGGCATGCCCCATATCATCATCCGCTACATGTCCATCCGGTCTGAAAAGGAATGCAAGCGCAGCGCGGTGATCGGCAGCAGCTGGACCACTCTGATCCTCCTCTTCTCCGTGCTCACCGGCCTCATCGGCTTCCGGTATTTCGGCAGCGGCCTGGAAAACAACGAGCTGGTCTTCATCCAGCTGGTGCGCAGCCTCTTCCCCGCCCTGCTCTCCGGCATCCTGCTCTCCGCCATTCTGGCTGCCTCCATGAGCACGGCGGATTCCCAGCTTCTGGCCTCCGCCTCCGCCTTTGCCAGCGACGTATACCAGCCGGTTTTCCGCAAGGGCAAGGCAGACAACAAAGAAATGCTTCTGGTGGGCCGGATCGTCGTCGTGATCATCACCATCATTGCCCTGCTTCTCGCCCTGTTCGACAAGAAGGGCTCCATCATGAGCCTGGTGTCCAACGCCTGGGGCATTTTCGGCGCGGCCTTCGGTCCCGCCATCATCCTCTCCCTCTACTGGCGGCGGTATAATTTCCCCGGCGCCATCGCCTCCATCGCAGGCGGCGCGGCGCTTGACCTGGTATGGCTCTACGCCATCAAGCCCCACACAGGGCTCTATGAGCTGCTTCCCGCCTTCATCTTCAGTCTCCTCCTCGGCGTCGTGGTAACCCTCCTCACCAAGGCGCCGGATACGCAGGTCACAAATCTATTCGACAAGGCCAGTGCAGGCCATGACCTGTAAGTTATCCTTATACGACAGAGGGGAGAGCGCGATGCGCTCTCCCCTCTGTTTATTTCACGATTCGTTTTTCTTTTTCTCCGGCCAAAGCTGCACCAGCAGCACGGCGGAAAACACCAGCCCGCAGCCCAGCAGTTCACGAGCGGAAAGTCTTTCATGCAGGATCAGCCAGCCGGAAAGGACGGCGAACACGGATTCCATGCTCATGATCAGGCTGGCCACCGCCGGTTTGAGGTGCTTCTGACC
>CAMZJG010000016.1 GCA_947307505.1 uncultured Clostridia bacterium
GGTATATCCTGCTGGTCATCAGCATCGGTCTGATCCTGTCCCTTCGCTTCTGGGGTGTTGAAGGCGGCACCGGCAACAAAAGCTGGCTTCGCTTCTTCGGCATCGGCATCCAGCCCTCGGAGCTGGTGAAACTCAGCTTTGTTCTGCTTCTTGCCAGACAGCTCCGCTGGGCAAAGGAACGGCAGAGGGGGTTGAACGCACTGTCCTCCGTTTTTCTGCTGGTGGTACACTTCGGTCTGTTTTTCGCTCTGATTATCGCCATCAGTGCGGACTGGGGCAGCGCCCTGGTCTTCTTCTTCATTTTTGCGTCCATGTGCTTTGCCGCAGGTCTTCATTTGCTGTGGTTCCTTGGCGGCATCGGTGCCATCGCGGCGATGGTCCCTTACCTCTGGAACCATGTGCTTTCCGAGTATCACCGGCAGCGGATCCTTGCCCCCTTTGTTCCGGATCTGGTCGACCCCGATGGGCTGGGCATCACCTGGCAGGTGAACCAGAGCAAGATCGCTCTGGCCTCCGGCGGCATCACAGGACAGGGCTGGCTCCAGGGGGCCAAATCCCAGTCCGCCATGCTCCCCTTCAAACATACGGACTTCATCTTCGCCGTCGCGGGAGAAGAGATGGGGCTCATCGGCTGCGGCGCCATCGTACTGCTGCTCACCGTCATCATCCTGCGGATCCTCTATGTGGGACTCCACAGCGAAAGCACTCTGGATCTGCTCATCTGCATCGGCGTAGCCTCCTGGTTTACCTTCCAAAGCTTTGAAAACATCGGCATGTGCATCGGCATCGCCCCCGTGGTAGGCATCACCCTCCCCTTCTACAGTTATGGCGGTTCCTCTATGGTGGCCTGCTTTGCCGCCGCCGGTTTGATCTCAGGCATCCGGTTCCGGGCCAGGACCCGCAGCGGCTAAACCTTCATACGGCAAACTGGAAGCCGATCTAACGATCCGGCTTCCCGTTTTTTATTCCATGACAAAGGGGCTCTGTTTCCAGCCCCGGTCCCCCCGCCGTTCCTCGGGATTTCGGAAGGCCAGGGCATAGAGGCCTGCGGCCCGCTGCTCCAGCTCCAGGATGGGATCCCCTTTCCCCTTTGCCGCCTTGATGAGGACCGGCAGGCGCGGGGATGCCCTGTTGAGCACTTCCCTCCCCCGCTGATTCAGCGCCAGCACCCGGAGATAAGGCGGCGATCCTGCAGACGCCTCCCGGGTGACACCCAGGAAGGCAGCCAGGGCGATACGCCGGATCCGGGCGGCGGGATATCGTTTCGTGACTCCCAGTCGGGTGAACTCTTCCCAGCTCCCCGCCTCCAGTGCGGCTTGCCGGATCCGGTTCTCCAGCCCTTCTCCCCCGTCCGGAAGAGTTTCCCATCTTTCCGCCGGCAGACTGCGCAGGACAGCCAGAATCGGGATCTCCAGGTCCGCAGGTCTCACCGGACCTCTGCCCGCCGCCGTCTCTCTCCGGAAGACCTCCGCCGCCTCATCGGGCAGAAAGGTGAGATAATCTTCCCGCTCCCGCAGCGCAGAGGCGGGGGCATATTCTTCGCACCGCGGCATGGGACAGGGGCGGATCGGACTGTCCAGTTCCTCAAGAGCTTCCAGGTAGCTCAGCGCCAGGATGTCGTTCCTCCGGCGCAGCTGGGGCACTTCTCCCCCCGCCAGCCGTTCCGCCGCCTGCTGCCGGGCGGCGGCAAAGCCCAGCCCTGCAGCAAGAGCTTCATGAAGGAGCGGTTTCAGCATCGGGTCCTCCAGAAGCCGACGGACTGCCTGCAGTTCTGCAAGATCCCGGGATTCGCTGCCGAAGACCAGTTCCTCCACGCAGCCCAGGTTTTCCAGCATCGTCACCGCTCCCCGGGCAAAACCCTGGGCAGAGGAGATCGCCCAGGGAAGCGGCAGTTCCAGCACCAGATCCGCGCCGCAGCGTACCGCCGCCTCCGCCCGGGCACGGGCATCGAACAGAGCGGGCTCTCCCCGCTGGACAAAACAGCCGGAGAGGACCGTTACCACCGCCGCATCGGGACCGAAACGGTCCCTGATCCGGGCAAGCTGCCAGGCATGCCCCCGGTGAAAGGGATTGTATTCCGCCGTCAGGCCGATAATTCTCATAAAATTTCTCCGAAATCCTTGTGTAAGCAGAAAAAAGGGTATATATTAAATGACTGTGATTATTACGTGAAGCAAGAGGAAAGGATGTTATGCAACATGAAAATTCTGGTCATCAATGCCGGAAGCTCTTCCCTGAAATATCAGGTATTCAATATGGAGGACGAATCCGTTCTCTGCAAGGGTGCCTGCGAGCGCATCGGCATTGCCGATTCTTTTATGAAGCACAAGCTGCCCGACGGACGCAGCAAGGAATACCGTGAGGATATGCACGACCATGGCGACGCCATCCGGTTGGTGTTCCGGGCGCTGACGGATCCGGAGGTCGGCGTGGTGAAGCACATGGACGAGATCGGCGCAGTGGGCCACCGGGTCCTGCACGGCGGAGAAAAGTTCACCGCCTCCACCCTGGTGGACGAGAAGGTCAAGGCCGCCATCCGGGAAGTCATCCCCCTGGGACCGCTCCATAACCCGGCAAACCTGGCGGGCATCGAAGCCTGCGAGGAGGCCATGCCCGGCGTTCCCCAGGTGGCCGTGTTCGATACCGCCTTCCACCAGACCATGCCCCCCAGAGCGTATATGTACGCCCTGCCCTATGAGTATTACACCGATCATATGGTCCGCCGGTACGGCTTCCACGGCAGCAGCCACCGCTACGTTTCCGCCGAAGCTGCCCGGGTCTGCGGCCGGGAAGGCGATCCGGAATTCAAGGTCGTCACCTGCCATCTGGGCAATGGCTCCAGCTTCGCTGCGGTGAAGGGCGGCAAGTGCATCGACACCTCCATGGGCATCACCCCGTTGGAAGGCATCCCCATGGGCACCCGCTCCGGTTCCCTGGACCCCGCCATTCTGGAGTATCTGATGGGCAGAACGGGAATGGATATCCACGAAATGACCACCGTGCTGAACAAAAAATCCGGCATGCTGGGACTCTCCGGCAAATCCTCCGACTTCCGGGATCTGGAGAAGGGTCAGGATGAGGGCGATCCCCGCTGCTCTCTTGCCCGGGAGGTCTTCGTTTACCAGGGCAGGAAGCTGATCGCCTCCTATGCCGCCGCCATGGGCGGAGTGGACTGCATCGTATTCACCGCCGGTGTGGGCGAGAACGACGGGGACATCCGCCAGCGCATGGTGGAAGGCCTGGGTTTCCTGGGCATTTCCATCGATCCCCAGCGCAACAACGTTCGGAGCAAGCTGGCTGAGCTCAGCCCTGAGGGCGCCAAAGTCAAGGTGTGGATGATCCCCACGGATGAGGAACTGGTCATCGCACGGGATACGGAAGCCCTGGTGGAGGGCAAAAGTCTCTGAGCGCAGTTTATGATGATCGGATCGCCGGGAGTTCAACTCCCGGCGGTTTTCTTTTTCTCCGCCGCCTCCAGCAGGGCAGCTTTTTCATTGGGCAGCGCGCCAGCCTGCACTTCCTCCAGCAGGGAACGGAGCGCATTGCCCAGGGAAACGCCGGAATAGCCCAGGGCCAGGAGATCGCTTCCCGTGACCTCCAGGTCCCCTGCGGAAAAGCAGAATCCGGTCCGCAGCCGGAACTCCAGTTCCCGTTCCAAAGCGGCGAGCCGGTCCTCCGGCGCCGCCTGCAAGGCGCGCCACAGCAACAGCAGATCGCGAAAAGCTGCCTCCCCGGTGCGGCCCAGGGCCAGTCCCAGCGCCGCATCGTCTCCGGGAGGGGGATTCCACGCTCCGGCAGCCAGAGTGCGCACCCGGTTTTCCAGGTTTTTCGCGCTTTTCATCCGCCGCAGGGCATCTGCTTTCTCCCCCGACGGAGAACGAAGCAGCAGTCCCAGCCGCAAGGCGGACGAGGGGGGAAGCCTGTCCAGTCTGATTGCCTCTTTCTCCCCCTCCAGGTCCAGAAGCTCCGGCAGCACCGGCTCCAGGATGGGCTGTGCCCAGGGGAAACACGCGCCTGCTCCGGGCCCTTCCAAATAGAGACAGATTTCCCGCAGCACCCGCTCTCCCGCCAGGGCAGGAAGCAGGTCACGGCAGCGCAGAGCCGCAGCGAGGGTCATTTCCTCCGGCCGGAAACCCAGGCGGGAAGCAAAGCGCAGAAGCCGCAGGATCCGCAGGGCATCCTCCCGGAAACGGGTCTCCGGATCGCCCACGCAGCGCAGAAGGCCGCTTTTCAGATCCTCCACCCCGCCGAAGGGATCCAGCACCTCCCCCTGAGGGGACAGCGCCATGGCATTAACGGTAAAATCCCGTCGGGCCAGATCCTCCTGCAAATCGGATACAAAGAAGACTTCGTCCGGTCTCCGGTGATCCGAATAGCTCCCGTCCTTCCGATAGGTGGTGATCTCCAGGCTACGTTCTCCCCAGAGCACCGTGACGGTACCGTGGCGAAAGCCTGTGGGCAGGACGCGGCAGTCGGAAAAACAGGCCTCTGTCTCCTCCGGACGGGCAGAGGTACAGATATCCCAGTCCTCCGGGTGCAGGCCCAGCAGGCTGTCCCGAACGCAGCCCCCCACAGGATTTGCTTCGTAACCCCGGCTTCTGAGCCGTTCCAGGGCCTCGTTTACCTCGTCCGGAACGGCAAGCTTCACGGCGTCTCTTTTCTGGTTGCCAGCTTGGCCACCTCATTGAACCGGTCCATGACCTTGCCGTAATTGCTTCGGATATGGGGGAACGGGCAGCGGGAGCAGTCCTTGATTCCTTCCTCCGTGTAGCGGTAATTGCCTCCGCACTTCTCCCCCAAGGCATACAGGGGGCACCAGCAGAAGAGGCAGTTGAAATTCTCCGGGTCATTCGTCGGATGGCAGGGGAAGCATTCGCATTCCCGGTTGCAGTAGAAAGCGTAGTGTTTATCCTTCCAGTCGTCCATAATTCTTTTCCTTTCCTGAATTGTCACCGGAATGCTTACGTGATACAATGGAAATAATCGGCCCGAAGGCCGTGATTCGTCAGGAGGGATCCCCCATGGGTAAGACCGCTCTGGTCACCGGAGGCGCGGGCGGAATCGGTTCCGCCATTTGCCGCGCCCTTGCCACGGACGGTTGGCATGTGGCCGTCGCCTACCATCATTCCGCCGAAGCTGCAGAAGCGCTGGCGAAAGAGATTGGCGGCATCGCCGTATATGCGGATGTGACGGAGCCGGATGAGGTCGAAGCCATGTTCGGGCAGGTGGGGGGAGTGGACCTTCTGGTCAACAATGCAGGTATCTCCCGCTATGGTCTCCTCACCGACCTGACATACCAGGATTGGAAGGACCTGTTCCGGGCGAACACGGACTCCGTATTTCTCTGCTGCCGGGCAGCGATCCCTCATATGGTGCACAGGAAGCGGGGAAACATTCTGAACATCTCCTCCATGTGGGGCCAGGT
Organism: uncultured Clostridia bacterium; assembly: GCA_947307505.1. The sequence continues at coordinate 5,426 of CAMZJG010000016.1, forward strand.
AGGCGGCTCCTGCGAAGCAGGATACAGTGCGTCCAAGGCGGCGGTCATCGGTCTGACCAAAGCCCTGGCCAAGGAACTGGCTCCTTCCGGCATACGGGTGAACTGCATCGCGCCCGGAGTGATCCGCACCCGGATGCTGGATGGCTTCACGGAGGCCGAGCTGGAGGAACTGCGGCTGGAGACCCCGCTGGAACAGCTGGGTACGCCGGAAGATGTGGGGCATCTGGCAGCCTTCCTGGCCTCGGATCGGGCAAAGTTCATCACCGGTCAGGTGGTGGGGCTCAACGGCGGCTTCGTGATTTAGAACAGCCGGAGCTGCACCTGCACACAGAGGGCGGTGAGATTATCCCGACTTCCTGCGCGGACAGCCGCCTCTGTCAGCGCCTTTGCCGCGGCTGCGGGGTTGCCTTTTCCCAGAAGCCGGATCAGTTCCGCCTCCTCCAGGCTCCCGCTCACCCCATCGCTGCACAGGAGGAAACGATCTCCGGATTCCAGTTCCATCCGCCGGAAGAAGGGCTGCAGAGCATCCTCTCCCTGATCGCTGCCCAAATGGCGCATCAAAGCATGCCTGCGGGGATCGGTCCTGGCCTCCTCCGGGGTCAGGTCGCCCCGGCGCTGAAGAAAGGCCGCCAGGGTATGATCACGGGTGAGCAGGCTGAGCTTTCCTTTTCGAAGACAATAGATGCGGCAATCCCCCAGATTGCAGATCATGGCTTCCCTGCCCCTCAACCGGAGCATCGCCATGGCTGCCCCCACGGTGGCGCGGATTTCTTCTCCCCGGCGGCGCAGCTTTGCGTTCACTTCCTGTACATAAGCCTGTACGGCGTTTCGAAATGCATCCTGGTCCCGGGCGCCGAGCAGTTCGCCTCTCTTTTGCCGCAGCAGATCCGCGGCAGTAAAACTGGCATACTCCCCCGCCTGTTCTCCGCCCATACCATCGAAGACGGCCGTCACTCCTTTGGACCGCATGCCTGCGGTACGGGGGACGGTATCCTCTTCTCCCTCCGGCAGGATGAAACCATCCAGGAAATAATTATCTTCGTTATCCGGTCTTTCTCCCTTGCGGGAATAACCGGCACAGGACCAGAAATACGCGGGCATCCGACTCACTCCTTTTTCCAGTCGGGGAGGCTGGCTACCGCCTGCGATCTCCAACGATATAAGTTTACCCCGACCCGCTGTTTCCGTCAATGGCAAAGGAGGTGTTTCCCCTGGACAGAAAGCCTGAACTCTCCCTCAGACTGCTTCTGGGGGGCATCCTGCTGATTGCTGCGGCAGCCCTGGGCTTTCTCCTCCTGTTCTCCGGTCGGGGAGCGGCGACGGCGGAGATCTACCGGGACGGGAAGCTGGTGCGGCGCATCGACCTGGGAAGCGTGACTTCGCCCTATACCCTGGACGTGGGCGAGGGGAACACCCTGGAGGTGGAGCAGGGACGGGTACGGATGCTCCGGGCGAACTGTCCGGATCAGATCTGCGTGCATCAGAGCTGGTCCTCCTCCGCAGCGAAGCCCATAGTATGCCTGCCCAACCGGGTCACGGTGATCCTGACCGGCGGTGGGAGCGGACCGGATGGGGTGCTGGGATGAAGACGAAGAAGCTTTGCGTCCTGGCCCTGCTCAGCGCCGTCGCCCTGAGCATCTGGGCCGCGGAGGGGCTCATCCCCCCCATCGTTCCCCTGCCCGGGATCCGCCTGGGTCTGGCCAACATTCTGCTGCTGCTGACTCTGTATCTATACGGGCGGCGGGAGACCGCCCTGGTGCTCACCGTTCGCCTGGTCCTGGGAGCAGCCCTGGCGGGCACCCTTATGAGTTTTCTGTATAGTCTGGCCGGAGGGCTTCTGGCCTTCGCCGTCATGGCTCTTCTGAAACCCCGGGTGCGGGAAACGAAGGTCTGGGCCCTGAGCGCCTATGCTGCCGCAGCGCATAACCTGGGCCAGCTGCTGTGTGCGCGGCTGCTGCTGGGGACTCCGGGGATCTGGTGGTATCTCCCCGCCCTGATGCTATCCGGCATTCTCACCGGACTGTTCACCGGCTTCTGCGCCCGTTTTGCCCTTCCCCTGCTCAGAAAGGCGCTGCGGCTGTCGGGGGGAAATCCGTGACAGATCGGGGCTTCCCTCTTCCTCGGCTTCACAAAATCATACCTGCGTGGTATACTTATCCTGTATACTTCGGCAGGTAAGCTCCCAAGGAGGTCGTCATGCGTTCAGAAAAATTCCAGGTCACAGGCATGACCTGCGCGGCCTGCGTCGCCCATGTGGAAAAGGCAGTCTCTGCCCTGGAGGGGGTGCAGGAGGTCTCTGTCAGTCTGCTTACCAATTCAATGATGGTCAGCTGGGATGAGGATCGGGAATCTCCGGACAGCATCTGCCGGGCTGTTTCGGATGCGGGTTACGGCGCTTCCCTTTCCGCAGCCGCGGCAGCCGCCCCGGACCCCAAGGCGGAACGGGCGGCGCTGGAGGACACAGAGAGCCCGAAGATCCTCCGGCGGTTGATTATCTCCCTGATCCTTCTCCTGCCTTTGATGTACGTTTCCATGGGCCATCATATGTGGGGCTGGCCCGTTCCGGCGTTCCTGCGCCACAATATGCTCACCATCGGCATTTACGAACTGATCCTCAGCGCCGCCGTCATGGTGGTGAACCAGCGGTTTTTCATCAGCGGCTTCAAAAGCCTGACTCACGGAGCGCCCAATATGGACACCCTGGTGGCCCTGGGCAGCGGCGCCGCCTTCGCCTACAGCACAGCGGTCCTGTTCCGACTGGCTTCCACAGGAGGCGAAGCGGACTACTATTTTGAATCCGCCGCCATGATCCTCACCCTCATCACCGTGGGCAAGCTGCTGGAAGCCCGGAGCAAGGGCAAGACCACCAACGCCATCCGGAGTTTGATGGATCTGGCGCCGGAAACCGCCTGCGTCCTGCGGGACGGGGCGGAGGTCCAGATCCCCGCGGAGCAGGTGCGGGTGGACGATCTCTTCCTGGTCCGGCCCGGAGAACGCATCCCCGTGGACGGTGAAGTGGTCTCCGGAGAGAGCGCCGTGAATGAATCTGCCCTTACCGGGGAAAGCCTGCCGGTGGACAAGGCTCCCGGCAGCCGGGTCAGCGCCGCCACCCTGAACCAGAACGGAGCTCTGACCTGTCGGGCAACCCGGGTAGGCGCAGACACCACTCTCAGGCAGATCATCGACCTGGTGGAGACCGCCGCTGCGGGCAAAGCCCCCATCGCCAAAATGGCAGACCGGGTGAGCGCCGTATTCGTACCCGTTGTCCTGGGGCTTGCCCTCATTACCTGTGCGGTCTGGCTCGTTGCCGGACGGGCTTTCGGCTTCTCCCTGGCCAGGGCAGTGAGCGTCCTGGTGATCAGCTGTCCCTGCGCCCTGGGTCTGGCCACGCCCGTGGCCATCATGGTCGGCAGCGGCAAGGGAGCGAAAAACGGCATTCTCTTCAAAACCGCCGCAGCTTTGGAAGCCGCCGGACGGACGGATATCATCGTGCTGGACAAAACCGGCACCGTCACCAAGGGCGAGCCGGAGGTGACGGATCTGTTCCCCGCTCCCGGGGTCACCCGGGAGGAGCTTCTGGCGGCAGCCGCAGCGCTGGAGGCCCCCAGCGAGCATCCCCTTGCCCGGGCCATCCGGGACAGGGCGGAAGCGGAGGGTTTGAATCTTCCCGTCGTGGAGGGCTTCCAGGCTCTGCCCGGCCACGGGGTCCGGGGTATGCTGGGAGGGCATGAAGCCCTGGGTGCCAGCGCCGCCTATTTTAAGGAAATGGGCTTGATGACCCCTGCCCTGGAAACCGCCGGGGCAAAGCTCGCCGAGGCTGGCAAAACGCCTCTGTTCTTTTCCCTGGCAGGCCGTCCTCTGGGTATTGCCGCGGTGGCGGACGAGGTAAAGGAGGACAGCGCCGCCTCCATCGAAGAGCTGAAGACCATGGGCGTCCGGGTCCTGCTCCTGACGGGAGATAACCGCCGCTCTGCCGGGGCTATTGCCGCCCGCATCGGCGTGGAGGGCGTGATTTCCGATGTGCTCCCGGGGGATAAGGAAGCCGTCATCCGCCGCCTTCAGGAATACGGGAAGGTGGCCATGGTGGGAGATGGCATCAACGACGCCCCCGCCCTCACCCGGGCGGACATCGGCATAGCCATCGGAGCAGGCGCGGATGTTGCCTTGGATGCGGCGGACGTGGTGCTCATGAAATCCACTCCGTCGGATATCCCCGCTGCGATCCGGCTCTCCCGCCGGGTGCTGCGGAACATCAAGGAGAACCTGTTCTGGGCCTTTTTCTACAACTGCATCGGAATCCCCCTGGCCGCCGGGGCTCTGATCCCCGCCTTCGGCCTCACCCTGAGTCCCATGATCGGCGCGGCGGCCATGAGCCTGAGCAGCTTCTGTGTGGTCACCAACGCCTTGCGGCTGAATCTGCTGAATATCCGCAGTGCCCGGGGAGACGGGAAACACAACCCGGTCCAGCTGCCGAACCTGGAGGAGTTATTCGCCGGAACGACCGTCCCGGCGGAGGAAGATAATACGGAGCCGGCCCCAGAGCCGGAGGACAAGGAGGAAATGATCATGAAGAAGATCCTTACCGTGGAAGGCATGATGTGCGGCAACTGCCAGAAGCATGTGCAGAAGGCTCTGGCCGCCGTTCCCGGCGTCAGTGAGGCCGTAGTGGATCTGGACGCAGGCAAAGCCACCGTCACTCTCAGTACCGACGTGGCGGACAAGATCCTGATGGATGCCGTCACCGAGGCTGGGTACACCCCCAAGGCCTGCACAGCGGGCTGAGAATTGCGCCGGATGTGCACGGGGCCCCTTTCCCGGACGGGAAAGGGGCCCCAAAGCTGTTTATCGGTTTATTCCGCGATCTCCGTAAGCATACGGCAAAGGATGGTGTAGACGCAGGCTGGCCAGCTGCCGCCGCCCCCGCCGAAACCATAACCGCCCTTGTTCAGAGGGTGGATCAGGAAGGGCATCCCCTGCTCCATCAGGGCGGCGCAGTACCGCTCCGCAATGATCTTGCCCGCATCCCGACGCCGGGAACGCAGAAGGCCGGCACAGATGAACAGCATGCTGGGAGGAACGATGTTGCCCCGGGCGATGCTGCGGCCGGAGGGCTCGAACCAGTCGCTGTCCAGTTCCTCCATGCTCAGGCCCCAGGGAGTGAGGAATTTTCCCTCCACAAGCAGATCGTCCGCCAGCTTATCCAGCACCTCAGACGGTAGCCGGTCTCCCAGCACCGCCGGGATATAATGGATCAGATTCCGGGACATGACCTTTTCCCCGGTCCAGGGATCGATGCCCCTGAAATGCTCCCCGTCCCACATGAGCTCCAGCATCCGGTCCAGCATGGTTTTGGACTTCTTCTCCCAGGCAACTGCCTCATCCGGCTTATCCAGAAGGCGGGCCAGCTTTCCCTCCGCCTCGTACAACAGGATCAGGTAGGCGGGCAGGTCGGGAGAAGCCATCTGCATATGGTCGATGAAGAGAGTGCAGTCGTCAAAGCCGGTCTCATCCC
>CAMZJG010000017.1 GCA_947307505.1 uncultured Clostridia bacterium
GCCATGGAGAAGGGGCCGGTGCAGTTGGCGAAGACGGGGCGGTCGGTCACCAGGGTCAGGCTCTTGCCCAGGGCCCGGAGGACCTTCCCCGTTCTCCCCGCGCCCAGCTCGGGGATCTCCAGGGCGTCAGCTTCCTCCTGGGTGGAGACGAGCTGCCCGGTGATGGTGGGGATATCGTCGGTATGATAGGTGCACTTGGCGCCGAAGGCTTCCGCTTCCACGGACAGGTCCATATAGGTGGTGGCGAAGGGCATGTTGTACCGGTCCGCGATCAGACGGACCCCCAGGGCCATTTCGCTGGAGGAATTGACCAGCTTGTCCACCGTGATGAACAGCTGCTGCACGGCGGGATAGGACAGAAGCGGCATGGCTTTTTTGTTCTGCGTTGCGATCTGCTCGCGGATCCAGAGGTCCATGTTCATGGTCGTCATCTCCTTATTCAATTCAGATGATACTTCTTGAACATAGTATATCAGAAAGCGGGAGAAATACAACGCCGATTCCCAAAAGAGTCACAAAAGACGCCGACTCTCCGCAGCTTTTCCGCCGCCAGGAGTCAGCAAGCCGGACTGTATTGACAGAGCGCCCGGAGCGGGATACAATTCTATCAATTCAGTAGAATGGTGAAGTGCAGTCCCTGCGGCGCCCGGGGGGAGGATACGGAGAAGTTTGAAGCGGAAGACGGTCAGGCAGGCTTTTTTGCGGTCGATCCCCGTAATGGCGGGTTATCTCGTCCTGGGGATCGGCTTCGGCGTGCTGATGCACAATGCAGGGTACGGGCTTCCGTGGTCCCTGGCCATGAGTCTGCTGATCTATGCCGGATCCATGCAGTATGTGGGCGTGGGACTGCTCTCCGGCGGAGCTGCGGTGATCACCGCGATCCTGACGACCGTGATGGTGAACGCCCGGCATCTGTTTTACAGTATTTCCATGATCCGCCTCTATCGGGATGCCGGCCGGTATAAGCCGTATCTGATCTTTGCCCTGACGGATGAGACCTATTCTCTCCTGTGCGGCGGGGAAGCGCCGGATGCGGAGAATGCGGCTCTCTACCGCTTCCTGGTCTCCCTGTTCAACCACAGCTACTGGGTGATCGGCAGCGTTCTGGGGAGTCTGCTGGGGTCGGTGCTGCCCTTTTCCACAAAGGGGATCGAATTCAGCATGACGGCGTTGTTCCTGGCGTCCTTTGCGGAACAGTGGGGCAGGAAAGAAAACCGGATCCCCGCTGCTGCGGGGCTGATCGGCACCCTGCTTTCGCTGCTGGTTTTCGGCCCGGAGCGGTTCCTGATCCCGGCCATGCTGCTGATCACCCTGGTGCTGACCCTGCTGCGGGGCAGTCTGGGGGGTAAGGGGGTGGAATCATGAATGGCTCAGGTCATTCCGCGATCCTGGTGGCCGTCATGTCCGCCGGCACGATCCTGCTCCGCTTTCTGCCCTTTCTCCTGTTCCGGAAGCGGGTGCCCCCATACGTCAGCTATCTGGGAAAGGTCCTGCCTCCCGCCATCATCGGAATGCTGGTGATCTACTGTCTGCGCAGTACGCCGATCCTTTCCGTCCCATTTGGGATCCCGGAGCTCATCGGGGTGCTGACAGTTCTGGGGCTGCAGGTATGGAAGCATCATTCGCTTCTGAGCATCCTGGCCGGGACTGGGATCTACATGCTGCTGGTGCAGGCGGTATTCTGAGGCGAATACGGATCGAACCATCGTGCAGAAAGCGAGCCGGGAGATATGGAAACGATGATCAAAATGATCCGGGAAGAACTGTTCAGGCTGCGGGACGGGAAATACCGGGATTTTCAAAGCAGACTCATCCCCACAGCGGCGCCGGAGACAATCATCGGGGTTCGGACGCCGGAGCTGCGGCGGTTCGCCAAAGAACTGATGAAGCGGGGGAACATTTCCCCGTTCCTGGAGGCGCTGCCCCACCGGTATTTCGATGAGAATCAGCTCCACGCGTTTCTCCTGTCGGAGCTGAAGGATTACGGGAGGTGCCTGGAGGAAGTATGCCGTTTTCTACCCTATATCGACAACTGGGCCACCTGCGACCAGCTCTCCCCGAAGGTCTTCGCCCGGCACCGGGGTGAGCTCATCGAAGAGATCCGGAAGTGGATCCGGTCCGGGCAGACCTATACGGTCCGCTTTGGGATCGGTATGCTGATGCAGCATTTCCTGGATGACGGCTTCGACCCGGTTTACCCGGAGATGACGGCGTCGATCCGGTCGGATGAATATTATGTAAACATGATGATCGCCTGGTATTTTGCCACGGCTCTGGCGAAGCAGTATGAAGCTGTGCTCCCCTTTCTGGAGGAAAAGCGGCTGGCTCCCTGGACCCACAACAAAGCGATACAAAAGGCGCTGGAGAGTTACCGGATCAAGCCGGAGCAGAAGGCGTATCTCAGGAGTCTCAAATGCTGAAGAGGTACGAATATGACGCGGTCCTGCGGGAAGAGGATGACGGCGGGGCCTATGTGGGGTTCCCCTGGGATCTCCGGCAGGAATTCGACAGAGGCCGGATGAAGGTCCATGCCCGCTTCGACGGAATCCCCTATGATGGCAGTATCGTCAACATGGGGGTAAAGAACCCGGACGGATCGGTCTGCTGGATCATCGGCGTCCGGAAGGCGATCCGAAACGCACTGAACAAAAAGAACGGCGATACGATCCATGTGGAAATCGAGGCCGGAGAGGGGACGGGAAGCGAAGGGATCCGGCTTTCAGCGGATCCTTCAGGTTTTGTTCTCCTGAGTCAGGCCGTTCCAGAGGCGATCCAGGAGATCCGGTACTATTCCGAGCATAACTTCGTGGGGGAGCGGATCGACGGCTATAAGGAGCCCGAGGCGCTGTTGACCCGGGAGGCTGCCGCTGCCCTGAAGGCGGCCTGCGGCGATGCGCTTGCCCGGGGATACCGGCTGAAGATCTACGACGCCTACCGGCCGCAGCGGGCCGTGACCCATTTTCTGAACTGGGCGAGGAATCTTTCGGATACCCGGATGAAAGCGGTTTTCTACCCGGAGCTGGAGAAGGAGGAGCTTTTCTCCCGGGGATATATCGCGGAACACTCCGGCCACAGCCGGGGCAGTGCCGTGGATCTGACCCTCGTGGATCTGCGCACCGGGCGGGATGTGGACATGGGCGGGCCTTTCGACTATTTCGGGTCTCTCAGCCGCCCGGATTATCCGGGCATCCTGCCGGAACAGCGGGCAAACCGCATGCTTCTGCGGGAAATCATGCTGGCCCACGGCTTCCTGCCGCTGGCGGAGGAATGGTGGCATTTCACCCTGAAAAACGAACCCTGCCCCGATACCTATTTTACCTTCCCGGTGAGAAAACTATTTTCGGCAGATTGACCGTAAGACGGTCAATCTGCCGAAGGTTATTCCGCCGTATTTCAGCGGGGGTATTCCGTGCAGAGCAGGCGGTATGGGGCTTCGTCTTCCTCGATGGCGGGAAAGCGGCCTACCGGCGGCTCGAAGCGGTTATCCGTCCGGTCATCGTTCACCTGGCTGACTTCCCCCAACAGGACGTTTCCGGAGCCGGGCAGCACGGAGAAATCATGGTAGAGCCGGGGATAGATATGGATGCTTTCCCCGGGTTTCAGCGCTATCTGTGTCCCCGCGGGCACGGGATACCGCCGCCCGTCGGAGATGATCGTTACTGGGGAGACCCGGTCGATCCCCTCGTCCGGAAGGGAAAGCCAGACCCGGATCAAAACCGTGCCTCCGCCCCGGTTGATGATATCCTCGCTTTTCTTCCAGTGGAAGTGGTTGGGCGCGTATTGTCCCTCCCGCAGGTAGAGGAGCTTTTCCGCGTAGACCTGGGGGTATTTTTCCGGCATGTCCCGACTGCCGTTTCGCAGGGTGATGAGGGAAAAACCGAAGCGGCTGAAGTCCCCCTGGCCATAGTCGGTGATATCCCAGCCAAGGCCGCAGTCCCTTACCTCGTCGTATTCCGGCCCAAGGCTCCGCCAGGCTTCCGGCGTGAAGGAGCAGAAGGGCGGCAAGGGATACTGCAGCTTTTGGCAGAAATCCTCCATTTCCCGAAGGGCGGCGTTGATCTCACTTCGTTTCATAGAACGGCCTCCTTTACATTGAATCCCTTCAGCCAAAGGGCGGCTTTATCCGCCCGGCAGTCCAGCCGCACGCGGCGCTTCTCCCCGGGCAGCAGAGTGAGAAAATTATCCTCGGAGAATACGGGCAGGATGGTCTTTCCCGTGTCCGGGTCCTTCAGGCGCAGTTCTGTCATGAGGGCGGGGGCCGTTCCGGGATTCTCGATCTCCGCCAGGAAGCCTGTTCCCGTTTGTTCCAGGCGGCCTGCCAGGCACACCGTCGGCAGGGAGAGCAGGTCTCGGTAATCCGTATGCGCCCAGCCGTTGAGCCAGTAGTGGTTGACTACCGGAGCCTCACCATCCTCCAGTACGGTCAGCCGCAGAAGCTGGACTTCGTTCATCCAGCGGGGAGCCTCCATCACATACTCGGCGTAATCCGGAGGGGTCTTCCGCGTCAGTGCCTCCCGCCGCAGCAGATTCCCCCGAAGGTCGTAAAGCTCCATGGTGAGGACCAGGGTCCGCGCCGTTCCGGTAGCGTTGATCAGGGCAATCTCCTCCCGCAGCACGTCGTAGACGGCATTCACACTGCGGCAGCCGTCCCTGCAGCCCTGGAAGCCGCCGTTTATGTCATAGCGGCTGTCATAGGTCTGCCAAACGGTGCTGGGCCAGGCAGGGTTGGACATCCACATGAGCAGGCCCTGGCTGCGGCCGGCGAATACCGCTTCAAACATGGCCTTGTGATTGGAATAGCAGAGAAGCTGACTCAGACGGGTGAATTCCTCCAGACTATGGTAGTCCCCGTAGCTCTCCCGCAGCTGCCGTTCGAATTCGTCTGAGCGCATGGCTCCGCCCCGGCAGAAATCATGGAGCGCCCATACCTCGTCGATCGGCCAGCAGTGATCCGGACCCAGCATAGCCTCCATGCTCTCCAAAGAGGGAATGTTTATCATCCCCCGTTCGGAATGGAGAGTATGGTAGGTATGCCCGAAATAATACTCCGGTCCGGCGCTGTGATAGGGACCGAAGCCGCTGACGAGGCCCAGAGCGGAATGGGGGAGATATGGGCGGGAACCGTCCCATTTTGCACAGAGGGCACGAAGCCCGCTGTCCAGCGATTCAGGAGCAAAGCCTTCGTTTCGGGCGCAGTACAGGGCGGCGGAGGGGTGACGCCGCACCCGCCGCAGCTTGTCTTCGGCATTGCGAAGGAACATGGACTCATCCGCAGGGTCCGGACCGTCCACCGGATTCGCCAGCCAAAAATCATCCCAGATCAGAATGCCGTGGCGGTCGCAGGCGTCGTAGAATTCCTCCCGTCCCACCATACCGACCCAGTTGCGGATCATGGTGAAGTTCAGTTCCCGATGAAAGCGGACCCGGATCTCATAGTCTTCGGGGTTACAGCGCAGCAGAGCGTCGTCCATGCCCCAGTTACCGCCCCGGCAGACGATGCGCACGCCATTGACGCAGAGTTTCATGGGCCAATCCTCGGTCCACCGAAGCTCCCGGACGCCGAAGGGGAAACTCTGCTCATCGCTCTCCGCATCGTTGGCGAAGGCGGTGAGCCGACAGGTATAGAGGAATGCCTCTCCGTAGGTGTTGGGCCACCAGAGCCGGGGTTCCTCCAGGGTGAGAACGGCCGCCGTCTCCCGACTCTCCCCTGGGAGCAGGGCAACGGTCTCGCTTTCAAAGGGAATGTCTCCCGGCTGGATGCGCCCGGCAAAGCGAGCTTCTGCCGGAGAGTCTCCTGTGTTGTTCAGAATCGCTGCCACGGTGAGCTCCGCCCGGCCGTTCCGGATAACCGTCTTTACCCAGGGATCTTCCGCCAGCAGGCGTCCCTTTGTTTGCCTCAGTTCCACCGGTCCGATGAGACCTGTGTTCCGGCCTCGTACGGTAGGCATCCAGTCCCAGCCGGCGGCAGCGTGGATAGTGGGGTTATCCGCTCCCAGCGGGCCGCCGTTCGGTCCGGCTGCCTCCCTGGTGTGGATCTTCACGGGTCCGGGGGTGGCGTTGGTGAAAATGCGGATGGCAAGGTGATTGCCTTTAGGCCGCAGCTCATCCGTGATATCCCATTTTCCCCGCAGAAAAGCGCCTTCGATGCCGCCCAGAAGCTTTCCGTTGAGCCATACCGCCGCCTTCCAGTTCACCTGCCGGAGTATGAGCCATAACCGGCCGCCGCCCGCAGGCGCGTCGAAGCTGCGGCGGTACCAGTAGTCCGTCAGGAAAAAGGCGTCGGAGATCTGCAGCTGACCATCCGCGGCATCCATCTCAGGCACGGCTGCAGCCTGCTGCCAACTGACCAGCGCCGTACCCGGGACCCGGGCAGGCAGCCAGCCGGAATCGTCCCAGTCGCCGGAAAGCGTTTCCCCATCGGCTTCCACATCGACGGCCCGGGCGATGCGCCAGGGAGAAGAAGGAAGCGGCGGCTGAAGCCCTTCTCCCGGAACTTCTACCGAACTGATCCGGCAGCGGCAGCCGGGATCCAGCAAGAAACGGAGCTTGAGAAAACGGCCTTCCGCATTGCCCAGAGGAATATCCTGCGTTCCGGCCCGGCCCGCAAAGGCTGCCGCTGTTTCCCATCGTTCTCCGTCAGGCGAGACAAGAGCTTCCCCGCGCTTCGCCGGCTCCGTCCACCGGATGCGCAGACTGTACAGGGTGCAATGCGACCCCAGGTCGAAGCGCAGCCATTCCTCCCCGGAGTCGCCGCTGAGCCAATAGGAGTTTGCTTCTTTCCAGGTGACCAGATGGCCGCAATGGTCATAATCCGCCGCAGCGGAGTGGATCGCCGCCCGGCGATAGACGAGATCATGCATATGCTCCTCCCAGTATTCTCTCAAGCCGCAGATGTTCTTTGCCGATCCGAAGAAAGATCTTACAGGCAGTGCAGGGTCCGCTGCAGGCGGGACCGTTTGTCCAAGGGGCTGATATCAGATCGGGCGCCTGCCCATGCAAGCGCCCGATGGTCCGAGTGACAGGGTTCGAACCTGCGGCCTGATGCTCCCAAAGCACCCGCGCTACCAGCTGCGCCACACCCGGATAGGCGGCGGAGGGTTTCCCTCCGCCGCGAAGCATTATACCGGTTTTCCCCGGCGCTGTAAAGCCCCATTTCTCCGCCGCGGGGGAGGGACTGCAATAATCCTTGCAGTTTCCGGATGATTCCGATATAATAACATGCTTATGGAAGGGAGGTGCGGGAACTGAATACGGACAGCGCGTTTTTCCTCCTCTGTTTCCTGCCTGCCCTGGGGCTCCTGTATTATCTCCTTCCGGGGGAGCGGGTCCGGAACGGGCTGCTGCTTCTGGGCAGCCTGGCCTTCTGTGCCTTCGGGCGGCTCTCCGGACTGATCCTGTTGATCGCCTTCGCTCTGGTGAACTGGCTCCTGGGCCTGGGCGCCGCCCGAAAAGGAAAGGGCGGCAGGGCAGTCATGATCCTGGGGATCATCCTGGACCTGGCGTTCCTGTGTGCCTTCAAGTATCTGGATTTCCTTCTGGCCCCCCTGCTGCCGGGAGCCGCCGCTGCCTGGAAGGACCTGGGCCTGGCGGCGCCTCTGGGGGTCTCCTTCTTCACCTTCAAGGCCGTCTCCTGTCTCATCGATGCGAACCGGGAGCCGGAGAAGGTCTGCCGGAATCCCCTGCAAATGCTGCTGTACCTCTCCTTTTTCCCCCAGCTGGCGGCGGGTCCCATCACCCGCTTTTCGGATTTTGCGCCGCAGCTTCGGGGCAGGGGGCGGAGCAGCGAGGACCTGGCTCTGGGACTCCGGCGCTTCATCCTGGGCCTGGGGAAAAAGCTCATCCTGGCCTCCGCCTGCGCCAGGCTGGCGGATGCGGCCTTTCGGGAGGGGGCGGCTCTGTCCCTGCCCCTGGCCTGGCTGGGAGCCGTGGGCTATCTGCTGCAGATCTACCTGGATTTCTCCGGGTACAGCGATATGGCCATCGGCCTGGGACGCCTGTTCGGTTTCCGCACCCCGGAGAACTTCGATCATCCCTATATCGCCGTTTCCATTACGGATTTCTGGCGGCGCTGGCATATTTCCCTCTCCCTCTGGTTCCGGGACTATGTGTACATTCCCCTGGGGGGCAACCGGAAGGGAAAGGCCCGGGCCGCCCTGAACAAGCTCATCGTTTTCGCTCTCTGCGGCCTGTGGCACGGGGCAGCCTGGACCTTCGTCCTCTGGGGCCTGTGGCACGGGCTTCTCTCCGCCCTGGAGACCCTGGGCCTGCCGGATCCCAAGCGGCTTTCCGCCTCCCGGTCCGGCCGGGTGCTGGGCCATATATACACCCTGCTGGCGGTCTGCCTGGGCTTCGTCCTCTTCCGGGGGGAGAGCCTTGCCTCCGCCTGGGGAGTGATCGCCGCCCTATTCGCTCCCACCGCCATGACGCCCGCCGCGGAAACGGCCTTGCGCCTGGCGGGGAACGCCCGGGATCTGCTGCTGCTCCTGGCGGGGGCGGCGGTGTGCCTGCCTCTGGGCAGGCTGTTCCCCCGGCTGGGGGAGAGCCTGGGGGAGGGGAAGCTCCGGCCCCTGTCCTATGTGCTGTGCTTCCTGCTCCTGGCCCTCTGCATCACAGAGCTGGCCGCCGGGGGCTTCGCCCCCTTCATCTACACGCAGTTTTAGGAGGGGGGTGACGCCGTGAAGAAAGGAAAACGCTCCGCCGTCTGCTTTGCCGTTTGCTGTCTGCTTCTCTGCGCCGTCCTCAGCCTGGGGATACTGGCCTTCGGGCCCGCGGGAGCGGGGGCCAACGAGCGCTTGACCCAGAAGCCGAAGCTCAGCAATAAGGGAAAGACGAACTGGTCGTACCTTTCCCAGCTTTCGGACTGGATCGGGGACCATTTCTGGCTTCGGCAGGAGCTGATCACCGCCCGGAACGGTCTGGCGGTCCTTTCCGGTTCCAGCCCTGTGGAGGACGTGATCCTGGGCCGGGACGGCTGGCTGTACTATGCCCCCACCCTGGAGGACTACGCCGGTTCCGCACCCCTGTCCGACGGGGATCTGGCTTCCGCCGCGGCGAACCTGGGACTCATGGCGGAATACTGCAGGGACCGGGGGCTGGACTTCCTCTTTGTCCCCGTGCCCAACAAAAACAGCCTGTATCCGGAGCATATGCCCGGTTATACTTCCGGGGAGGAGCGGGATCTCCAGCGTCTCCTGGCGCTGCTTCCGGCGGAAAAGGTCCCCTTCGCGGACCTGTACGCCCTCTTTTCCGCACAGGGGGAGACCCTGTATTATGCACATGACTCCCATTGGACCGTGAAGGGCGCCGCCCTGGCGGCAGACGGGATCAACGCTGCCCTGGGGCGGGAGAGCCGGTACTTCGCCGGGGACTTCTCCGAAGCCCGGCGGCACGACGGGGACCTGTATGAAATGCTGTATCCCGCCGCCCGGGACCCGGAGACGGGGCCTGCATACGGGGGGACCTTCCGGTATATCCGGGAAGGAACGGATACCCGGCCGGACAGCATCACCATCAACACCACCGGGGAGGGGAACGGAAGCCTGCTGGCCTACCGAGATTCCTTCGGCAACGATCTCTATCCCTTCCTGGCGGACAGCTTCGCCTCCTCCCGGTTCTCCCGCAGCACGGTATATGACCTGACCGCCGCGGAAAAACTGGGTGCGGACACGGTGCTGGTGGAGCTGGTGGAACGCAATCTTTCCTACCTGCTGACCTATGTGCCCAAAATGCCCGCGCCGCTGCGGGGGCTTTCCGGCGGGGAGGAGACCGGCAGTGCCGTGGACCTGGCCCGGAGCGCGGATAACGGGCCGGAGGGGTGCGTCGGGTATTCCGGGATCCTGGACCCTGCTGCCGGAAGGGCGTACCTGCAGTGCGCCGGCGGGTGCTATGAGGCTTTTCGTCAGACAGACGGCGGTTTTTCCGCCTGGCTGCCAGAGGGGGAGACCCCGGAACGGGTGCTTTACCGCCTGGGGGACAGGCTCTTGTCCGCACCGGTGGGAACGATCACAGACTGATCTGAAGATTTCAAGATAGACGGAGATACGCCATGAAGAAACTGCTCATCCTGATATTCTGTGCCCTGCTGGCCCTTCTGTGGGCCTGCTCGGCTCCTGCTTCATCCCCCACCGCCGCACCCACGGCGGCTCCCGCGCCGGAGGCGACCTCTGCGCCTGCGGAGACCCCGGCGCCGACGGCGGCGCCCACGGCTGAACCGACGCCGGAGCCCACTTCTGAGCCAACGCCCGAACCGACTCCGGAACCGACTCCCGCGCCTACACCGGAACCTACGCCGGAGCCCACTCCCGAGCCGACTCCCGAGCCGACTCCTGCCCCTACGCCGGAACCCACCCCCGCGCCCACGGCTGAACCGACGCCGGAGCCTACCAGGAGTCCCGAAGAGCTCAAGGCCATTGCGGAGGGGTATATCGACGAGCCGGTGGAGGAACTGTTCAAGGCCATCGGAAAGCCCCAGAGTTCGGACTATGCCCCCAGCTGCCTGGGAGACGGGGAGGACGGGAACCTGTATTACGACGGCTTTACGGTATATACCTACCGGGAAAACGGGGAAGAGACGGTAAGCTATGTGGAGTAAACGTCTGATCGCCCTGCTCCTGTGTCTGGCGCTGCTGTGCGGAACGGCGGTTTTTGCCGCGGAGGGGGAGGAAGCGGAAAAGGGAACGGATGTCCCGCCGGTTCTGACGCTTCTCACCGGGGCGGAGCCCCATGCCCCCTTTATGCGGGGATACGGGGACGGCACCATCCGGCCCGACGCCTACCTGACCGTGGCGGAGGGCTGCCAGCTCTATTACGGCCTTCTCCGGTACCGGCCCGATGACCGGGCGGAGATCCCGGGGGTGGAAAAGGGAA
>CAMZJG010000018.1 GCA_947307505.1 uncultured Clostridia bacterium
CCCTCTGCATTCTCCTCCGTATTCTCATGGAACTCCTGGCCGAAGTACCCCTTGGCCCGCTCCGCCACGTTGAAGAACACCAGGCTCTTGAATTTTCCGGCGGGATTCCCCGCTCCGGACACAGGCTCTCCTTCCGCCAGCTCCACAGGCGCAGCGGAGTCCTGCATGCGCATATCCTGATAGAAAACGGGCTTCCCTACCCGGCGGAATTCCACGCTCCCCCGCCAGACCCCGGCGGGAATGCGCACGGTGGCGGGACGGTCGATGGTATAGACCTCCGCCTCCTCTCCCCTGCCCAGGGTGACCCGGATCTCCGCGTCGAAATCCTTCGCATTCATGGTTTCCGCCCCGAAGACCAGATATTCGTCCGCCGTCTGGCGGCGGTATCCGGGATCCCGGACCTGGGGCTCCTTCACCAGCTCATAGCCGGTGGCGAATTCGCTGTCCGCCAATTGCGCCCTTCCCAGGAAACAGGGCCGCCCATCCTCCGGGCGGAAGCGCCAGACCAGGGCGTCCTCCAGTTTTCCCATAGTTTTCTCCTTTCAGAAAGGCCGTCCGGGAAGAGTCCCCGGACGGCCTGTTTTACTGAACTTGACTAAACTGCGGTCAGCTTACTCGGCCATGAAGTCGTCGTAAGCTTCCTGCACGACGCTGAGCAGATTGCCCAGGCCGATGGCATCCAGCTCGCTCCGGTAGTTGTCCCACTCGCTGAGGGGAGCGGAGCCGTCCACGAACATCAGGTAATGCTCGGAGATGAAGGTCTGGATATCGTTGCGGTACTGGTCCAGCTCCTCCGTCTGCTCCTTGGTGTAGGTGATGGTGGAGGGGTAGTAGCAGGCGTTGTCATGGGGCTGGGACTCAAAGAAGGCCACGTTGCCGGGCACGTCCGCGTTGATGTCCATCTTCATGCTGTAGTCGATGCGCAGGCCGGGATCGCACAGGTGGTTCAGGGAATACACGGTCATGATCATGCCGTAGTAGGCGGGATGGGTGGCGATGAAGTCCGTGATGCGGATATCGCCGTCCTCATTGTAATCCCAGCTGACGCCCTGGACGCCGTAGCCGTAGAGGAAGGAGCCCTCTTCGCCATAGTGCCAGTCGATCCAGGTGCAGGCCAGCTCGATGTTCTCGCATTTGGTGGAAACAGCGGCGCTGCCCCAGCCCACGCGGGAAGTCTTGAAGCCCAGGTGCAGGACCTGATCCTTGAACTCCGTGGGCTTGTGCAGGGGAACCCAGGGATCGGTGCCGGCGGGAAGCCGGGCATTGTGGGTGCCCATGGCGACGCCGCCGTCGATGCAGTAGCCCAGGGTGCCGTCATCCAGCATGGCGTCGATATCGGTGAAGCCGCTGTAGGAAGCCCAGTTGGGATCCATGATGCCTTCCTTCACCCAGTTGTACAGCAGGGTGACCATCTTCAGGTCGTTGGATTCGGTGTTGGCCAGGTAGACCTTGCCGTCCCGGACGACGTAGTACAGGCCGGAGGTGGTGCAGTAGGTATCATAGCCCACGAAGGAGGCGCAGCCGCCGACTTCCAGGTTCTGGAACAGGGTGAAGGGATGCGCGCAGCCGCACTCCACCTGGAAGGCCTTGAGCAGATCATGCAGATCATCAAAGGTGATGATGTCTTCCTGGTTCATGCCCACCTTCTTCAGCCAGTCGCCCCGGCAGAAGGGGCCCTCGGTGAGCTTCGGATCCGCGTTCAGGCAGATGAAGCTGGTGATGAGGTTCTTCTCGGTGAAGATGGAGCGGATGGTGTCCTTATCCTCGGGGTCCTTGACGACCTCGTAGATGAAGTTGGGGCAGTAATCCTTGTAGTCGTACACGTTGATGAAGTACTCTTCCTCAAGGATGGCGTCCTTGAAGATGCCAGGGTAGTAGCTCCGGGCGCCGCAGGTGATGTCGCACAGGTCGTCGGAGGCCAGGAGCACGCCGAAGTTCTCCCGCAGGGCGCTGGGGTCGATGACCACGTATTCGATGTGCACGCCGGTGCGGTTCTGGACTTCCGTGGGCAGGGGCAGTTCAGCGAAACCGCCCTCGGGCAGGTACTGGGAGACATAGCAGGTCATCCAGTAGGTGAGGACCTCGTCCGTGGTGGTGAGGGGCAGCTCGTAGTCATACTTCTCGGCGGCAAGGCCGTCGGCGTCCGTCTTGAAGTTGCCCTTGGCAAAGTGGTAGGGGGACTCGGGTTCGGGTTCCGGGGTGGCTTCGGGGGCCTCGGTGGCCGCGGGAGCCTCGGTGGCCGCAGGAGCCTGAGTCGCCGGAGCCTTGGTGGCCGCGGGAGCCTGGGTGGCAGCCGGAGCCTCGGTGGCCGCAGGAGTCGTGCCGTTATTGCCGCAGCCGGCAAACAGGGCAGCGATCAGGAGGACCACGCAGATCAGCGCGAAGGTTCTTTTCATACTAAGCCTCCTTAGGAGTATTTACCCGGAAATAGTACTGCAATATGCGGCTGTTGTCAAGTTCTTCCCGCTCTCCCATCGCCCTGCGCCGTCGGAACGGCCTGTGTTTCCGGCAACACAAAGGACCTGCCGCTAGGCGGCAGGTCCCGTGTTTGAAATGGAGATTACTTTACCCGTTCATAGGCGCCCTGATAGATCGCCAGGTAATCATTCAGACCGATCTCCTCAAGACCTTTCACGTAAGAATCCCATTCCGTCAAAGGCTTGGAGCCGTCCACGAAGGCCAGGTAGTTTTCGGAGATATACGTCCCCAGCTCAGCGCCCAGGGTCGAAGAGGCGGAGCGCTCGTCGTCCGTCAGCTTCAGACTTCTGGGCAGGAGGAAGGAGCCGTCAAAACCGGCCTTCTTGTAGGCGGCAAAGGTGTCGTAGGTCTCGATGATGCGGTCGCCGCCGTCATACCAGTAATGCTGATAGTTCTTGTCCAGGCCGGGGTCCACCATGCTGTCCAGCGCGTACAGAAGGATGTGCATGGAGTACACATAGAGCGGATTGCTGCGCACGAATTCGCTGACGCGCTTTTCGCCCTTTTCATTGTACTCGAAGCCGTAGCCCTCGACGCCCATGGTGCAGAAATCGGAACCCTCTTCGGAGTAACGCCAGTCGATCCAGGTGAGGGCCAGGGGGATATTCTCGCACTTCGCGCTCACGGCAGCGGAGCCGTAATACAGGCGGCTGTCATTGGTCCCCACGTGGAGGATCTGCCCCTCGTACAGGACCGGGTCGGGCATGGGAAGCATCTGCGCTCCGGGGGTATCCAGGATGATCTCCTGCTCGATCCCGGTGCTGGTGGACTGCACGGAGTAGCCGATCTGATCTCCCACCCAGCGGTCCATGTAGCCCGCAGCGGTCATGGTGTCGAAGCTCATCCACATGGGATCGAAGATCCCGTCCATGAACCAGCGGTTGATCTCCGTCATCAGTTCCTTATCCCGATAGGTGGTATTCGCGCCGAAGACCTGACCGTTCTCATCCACCAGCATCATCATGCTGGAACCGGTATAGCAATAGGTATCGAAGCAGTCCCAGTGATAGCCGCCGGATTCCAGGGTGGTGAACAGGATGCAGGGATAGGTCGCGGTGGGGATCTGGGTCTTGAAGGCCATCAGGCCATCGTAAATTCCCTGCCAGGTCTTGAACATGTCCGGATCCAGTCCCAGCTGATCAATCCAGTCGCCCCGGACAAAAACGCCGTTCTGTACATAGGCCCGGTCCCTGAGGCAGTAGAAGCAGCCGATCAGGTCATTCTGCAGATATACGGAATTCTGCAGCCCTTCGTCCTCGGGGCTCTTGTTCACTTCATAGAGATAATTGGGGATATACTCCCGCCAGTCATACAGGTTGACAAAGTAGCCTTCTTCCGTGATGCCCTTGCGGAAATCGCCGTTGTAGAAATAGTTTGCCTGGCTCATGACGTCCGGCAGCTCGTCGGCGGCCAGCATGACGGAGAAGTTATCCGACCGTGTAGCGGAGCTGACGACGTTGTAGGCGATGTGCACGCCGGTGATCTTTTCCAGTTCGATGGGATAGGGGCTGTCCTCATACTCCGTCTCCAGCCACTGGGGGGTGTACAGAGTCGTCCAGCAGGAAATCTCTTCGTCTGTGGTGGTCAGAGGCAGCTCGTAGGTGTACTTCTCCAGCGGCATGCCGTTTGCATCCGCCTTGAAGTTGCCCTTGGCAAAGTGATAGGGGGAATCGGGTTCCGGTTCCGGAGTGGCTTCGGGGGCTTCCGTCGCTGCCGGGGCTTCTGTCGCCGCAGGAGCCTGGGTAGCCGGAGCCTTTGTCGCTTCGGGAGCCTTGGTGGCCGCCGGGGCGTCCGTGGCCGCAGGATTTGCTGCCGGCGAGGCGCAGCCGGAGAACACGGCAGCAATGAGCAGGACCACACAAATCAGAGCGATCGTTCGTTTCATACTAGCCCTCCTTATAATAAATATTAAGTAAATGTTATACTATTATGTCTACATTGTCAAGAGCGGCGTCCCGGATCCCGGTTGTGCCTCTGCTCCGGCTATGGTATAATGCTGCTGAGGGTTTCTGCCCCGCGCAGGCGGGCAGAATTCCCCAAACCATGGATAAAAGGAGTGTTTTCCATGCTGGAACTGGGAAGCAAAGCCCCCGCCTTTTCCCTGGCGGATCAGGACGGAAAGATCGTCAGTCTGGAAGATTTCCCGGGAAAGAAGATCATCCTGTACTTTTACCCCAAGGACAATACCCCGGGCTGTACCCGTCAGGCCCAGGCCTTCGCTGAGCTGAATGACGCCTTCGCGGCAAAGAACGCCGTGGTCATCGGCGTCAGCAAGGACAGCGTCGCTTCCCATCGGAAGTTTGCGGATAAGTTCTCTCTGCCCTTCACCCTGCTCTCCGATCCGGACCGGCAGGCGATCGAAGCCTACGGAGTCTGGCAGGAGAAGAAGAACTACGGCAAGGTGACCATGGGCGTGGTGCGCAGCACCTATGTGATCGACGAAGCCGGGATCATCGTGAAGGTCCAGTCCAAAGTGAAGCCGGATACCAACGCAGCCGAGCTTCTGGCCTGGCTGGGCTGAGCTGTGGACCAGGCGGAGCTGGCCCGGTACGCCCGGGAGACCTGGGGCACGGAGGCGGAGCATCTGTTTTCCGAAACGCCGGAGACGTATATCCTCCGGCATCGGGAGAACCGGAAGTGGTATGCCGTTGTGATGTCCGTTCCCCGGAGCAAGCTGGGGCTGGAGGGGGAAGATCCGGTTTTCCTGCTGGACGTGAAATGCGGCCCTCTGCTCAGCGGCTCCTATCTCGGAAAACCCGGCGTAGTCCCCGCCTGGCATATGAACAAGACCCACTGGATCGGCGTGCTCCTGGACGGCTCCGCGGAGGAGGAAACGGTGCGGGAGCTGCTGGAGATCAGCTATCGCCTCACCGCAGGAAGGAGAAAGGAGCGCGGCGGAAAATGAACGGATCGGATCAGATCCTGTACCCGGCGGAAAGGGAGCGGGAGACCGCGCCGGTTTTTCTTCTCCTGGGAGAGGAAAAGGCGGACCGGGTCCTGGACTGTCTCAGGGGCCTGACGGATGTCCCCTTCTCCCTGGCGGCCTGCCCGGTGGAGGATTGGGATCGGGAGCTCTCCCCCTGGCCCGCAAAAGCGGTGTTCAAGGGCGGAGAGGATTTCGGCGGAGGCGGAGACGCGTTTCTGGAGCGGGTGGAGCAGGCGATCCTGCCCGCGGTGCGGGAGGGTCTTGGCGCTCCGGCTGCACCGGTGTACCTTGCAGGGTATTCCCTTGCGGGACTGCTGGCAGCCTACGCGCTTTTCCGGCTCCCATGGCTGACCGGGGCAGTTTGCTGTTCCGGCTCCCTCTGGTTCCCGGGCTTTGCCGAATACACGGAGTCCCACCCTCTTGCGGGCAAGCCGGAGCGGGTGTACCTCTCTCTGGGAGATAAGGAAAAAAAGAGTCGAAACCCGGTGCTGAGCCGGGTGGAGGATCATACGACGGCCTTCCGGGACCTGCTTCTGTCCCGGGGGATCAATAGTACGTTTGTGTCGAATCCGGGGAACCATTTTCAGGAACCGGACCGGCGCATGGCCCTGGGCATCGCCTGGTGCCTGGATCGGGAACGGGAGACGGTATGACGCTGCAGGAGCTGGATTTTTCGATCCTGTACTGGATACAGGCGAATCTCCGCTGTCCCTTTCTGGACGGGCTCATGCCCTTTGTCACCGCTCTGGGGGAATACGGCGCCGTCTGGATCCTGGCAGCCCTGGCGCTCATTGCGTCGAAGCCCCACCGACGCTGCGGGATCACCCTGGCCCTGGGCCTGATCTGCAGCCTTCTTCTGGGCAATCTGCTGCTGAAGCCCCTGGTCGCCCGTCCCCGGCCCTGCTGGCTGGATGAGACCGTTACCCTGCTGGTGGCCATGCCCCGGGACTTTTCCTTCCCTTCGGGCCACAGTCTGAGCGGCTTCATCGCCGCCGTCATCCTGCTGCGGTATGACCGGCGCTTCGGGATTCCCGCCCTGATCCTGGCGATCCTCCTCGCCTTCTCCCGACTGTATCTCTTTCTCCATTTCCCTTCGGACGTTCTGGCGGGCATCCTTCTGGGCGTCGGCGTTGGCCTGGCGGTGAGCCTGCTGGGGGATCGTTTCATTCGGAAAAAGGAGGACTGGGTATGACGGTTCTGCGCCGCGGCAGCGCCGGAGACCTGGAGGCGGTTGCCGCTCTGGAGGCTCTCTGCTTTCCCCCTGAGGAGGCGGCGGACCGGGAGACCCTGGCCGGGAGGCTGGCGGTCTACCCGGAGCATTTTCTTCTGCTTCGGGAGGATAGGGAGCTCGTCGCCTTTCTGGACGGCTTCTGCACCCCGGAGCCGGACCTTCGGGACGAAATGTACGCCGACCCCTCTCTCCACCGGGAGGACGGAGCCTGGCAGATGATCTTCGGGGTGGCCGCCCGCCCGGACCGTCGGGGCAGAGGTTATGCCACACGGCTGCTGGAGCATCTGATCCGGGATGCCCGGGAGGCGGGACGGCTGGGGCTGGTCCTCACCTGCAAGAAACCCCTTCTTTCCTTTTACGCCCGGTTGGGCTTCCGGGACGAGGGGGTCACGGAAAAATCCATCCATGGCGGCGTACGCTGGCACCAGATGCGCCTGCGTTTTTCGGAGGAATCATCAAGTGAAGAATCGGTATCGGCTTCTCCCCTTTCTGGCGCTGCTGTTTCTGGCTTTGCTGACCGGCTGCGCCAAAGCAGACCCCGCCCTTCGGGGCAAGTGGAGCGACCTGAACAGCGATATGGATCTGGTGGTCGGGGGTCGCCGTCTGACCTTTTCCCGGGGTGATCGCTGGTCACAAAGCTATCCCTACGTCGTGGACAGTTCCGGCGGGACCACCGTATTGAAGGGCACCGGGTCCAATGGGGACCTGGGGCTGCTCTCCCCTCTCACCCTCCAGGCAGACGGCAGCCTCGTTGCCTATGAGGTGATCCTGGATGGGGAGAGCCGCCGTTATCGCTTCGTACGGCCGGAAGCCATGGAAG
Source organism: uncultured Clostridia bacterium (assembly GCA_947307505.1). The sequence goes on from CAMZJG010000018.1 coordinate 7,456, forward strand.
CTCTGCTGGAGATCAGGGACTACTCCTCAGATCTGCCAAAGGAGATCGAGTCCCACGAGATCAGGATGTTCAGCCTGAGCTTTCGGAACGAAGGAAACTCCTACGGCCTGGAAAACTGGCCCTCCGGCCTCTATTTCTGGGAGATCGAGCCTGCGGAGGAAGGCACGCGCCTGTACCTCCGGGCCATGGGCAGTTCCTATATCGCCCTGGACGTGACCCAGGAGGTAAACGAGAGCTGGCTGCTGGGCCTGGACCGGCGCATCCGGGAACTGGGCATCCCGGAGCATAACGGCTATCGTTTCGCCAACGAGGTGGACCGCACAGGCTGGTCCCTGCAGGCGGAGTACGCCTCCGGGGAGAAGCTGGCGCTCAGCGCGGGAGGGGACGCGGCGGAAAGCTGCGTTTTCGACCTGGCGGGACTGATGGAATACGTCCGGCCTTTGGCGGAGGAGGCCATGAAGTAAAGAGATCTGAAGTGGACCGGTGAAAACCGGTCCATTCTTTTTTCTGATTCGCAGGCAATATCCGGCGAAAAAACGGTACTTTCTCAGTGAAGGGACCTTAGACCGAGCGGAAAGGAGGCGGGCCATGGAGGACACGGTCATCATCGCCCTGTACTGGGAGCGGAACGAGCGGGCCATCGAGGAGACCCGGGAGAAATACGGCGGCTACTGCTACGGCATCGCCATGAACCTGCTGCACAGTCCCGAGGACGCGGAGGAGACCGTCAGCGATACCTGGCACGCCGCCTGGAACGCCATACCCCCGGAAAAGCCGTCAAGCCTCCGGGCCTGGCTGGGCCGGGTGGTGCGGAACCTCTCCCTCAGCCGCTGGAACCGGGAACATCGGAAGAAGCGGGATCCGGGCATCACGGAGCTGCTCAGCGAGCTGGAGGACTGTCTCCCCTCCCCCGTCACGGTGGAAAGCGCCCTGGAGGAAAAGGAGCTGGCGGCAGCCCTGGACGCCTGGCTGGGGAAGCTGAGCCGGGAGGACCGGCGCCTCTTCCTGCGCCGATACTGGTACGGCACGCCTCTGCAGCAGCTGGCAAAGGAGCGGGGCCTCTCCCCCGCCCGTCTGGCCCAGAAGATGCTGCGGCTGCGCCGGAGCCTGAAAACCGCCCTGGAAAAGGAGGGGATCATCCTGTGAACGAGGATAGAGTTCTGGTTTTGTACGACGCCATCACGGCGGTACGGGAGGAGTATATCGAGGAAGCCGCCGCTCCCTGCCGAAAGGTCCGGCACTGGGGGGCATGGGCCGCCGCGGCAGCCTGCCTCTTCCTCCTCATCGGGGGCTGGTCCTTCCTGCAGCCCCTGGGCTTTGCGATCGTTAACCCCTTCCTCCGGGCAGGACAGGGGAACGGCACCGGCGGTTCGGGCGGGCAGGACGATACAGCCTACCACTACTACGCAGGACCGGTGCTCCCCCTCACCGCGGAGGAGGAGGGCTTAACGGCGGAACGGGAGGTGGAGTATGACTTCTCCCTCTACGACGTGAGCCTGAAGGACGACGGGAGGTACGCCTATCTGACCAGCCGCCAGGCCTGCCTGGTGACGGACAGTTACATGCTCACCGCCGGGGAGCCTGGGACCTGTACCCTGTATTATCCCTTCGCAGCCACCCTTGCGGACGACACGGCACTGGTCCCCACCGTCACGGTGAACGGAGAAGTGGTGAAAACAGAGCTGGTGGCGGGACCGGAGGGCGATACGCCCTTTTCCTGGGAGGATATGAAAGCCCTGATGGGAGACGACTATCTGAACCGCAGTCTGGAAGCCCTGCCCCGTCTGGAGGAAAGGGTGACGGTGTACGCTCTGAGCGATTTCCACGGCCGGGAGAGCAAAACGGCGAAAAACCCGACGGTGGAGTTCGCTTACACCCAGGATCCGGTCAAGACCGCCGTGACCACCTGGGGCTTCAACGGCGGGTCCAACGACCTGCAGGGCGGCAAAGGCTCCCGGCATGTCAGCATTCGGGACAGACGCGGAAGCACGGCCTATCTCTTGGTGTTGGGGGAGGACCTGACAGACTGGTCGATCCGGGGCTACGCCGACGGGGCGTGCGAGACTCCCTCGGAGGACGTCGGGGCCACAGTGACCAAATATGAGAGTACCCTGGGGGAGATGCTGGCCCTGTTCTGGAAGGACTATCGCGGGGCTTTTTTGGAGGATAAGCTGCAGGTCCTGCTGAATAAGAACGCTCTCCTGGGCCTGAGCTGCGGGGTCCTGCTGGATCGGTCCTCCAACCTGCTCGCAGCCGTCAGGACCCTTCCCTTCGGCCTGGAGGACGTCTTTGATCGGGTGCTGCACCGAAGCCGGGTGCTTTATCTCCGCTTCACGGCAGACATTCCCGCCGGGGAGGCTGTGGATATCCGTGTCAGCCTGGTCAAGTATCCCAGCTATGACCATACAAGCCGGGGACGGGAGCGGCGGGGCTTCGACCTGGCAGGAAAGCTGGGGAGCAACATCGCCTTCACCAGGCTTGAGGCCTCCGTCACCGGGGCGGAGCATATCGTCGTCTATCGTCAGGACTTCGGCTTCGAGACGGAAAACGGCGTACTGAAAACGACCCGGGTCGCCCTGGACCCCAACGGAGAGCACTGGTATATGGACGTGGGCGCGGCCCCGACGAAGAAATAGTCGCGCAGGATAGGAAGAGGAGCGCCGATGTCGGCGCTCCTCTTTGTTTTCTGTTTCACTTGTCCCGGCAGTCAGCGTACAGCCGGGACAGCTTTTCCGATCTCCGGGCCAGGCAGGGCCGTGTCTCGTGTCACGTCTGATTTACAGATCGAGGAAGGCCGCCAGCAGATCATGGGTAGCCTTCAGGCCCTCGATATGGGTGCGCTCATAGCCGTGGCTGTTGGCGGTGCCGG
>CAMZJG010000019.1 GCA_947307505.1 uncultured Clostridia bacterium
GGTACGTGGATTTCATGGACGAATTCCCCATGAACGCCGCAGGCAAGATCCTCAAATACAAGCTCCGGGAGGACCTAGCGGCGAAATACGCGGCAAAGAACTGAATCACCGAGCTCCGGGCGGCAGCCGCCCGGAGCTCAGACTGTAGACGAGGTGGATCATGAAGGAAACAGCGACTGTCCTCTCCGTGGGGGATCTGATCCTGGACGTCCCGGGAGTGGAAAAGTACTTCGACGAATCCCGGGCGCTCCTGAAAAGCGGCGACGTGGTGATGGGTCAGGTGGAGATCCCCTACACCAACCGTCCCCAGTGGAGCGCCTACGACAACCACAGCGCTCCGGCCACGGACCCTGCCCGGCTGGAGGCCATGAAGGACGCGGGCTTCAACGTGGGCACCTGCGCGGGGAACCACTCCTTCGACCAGGGGCAATACGGCGTCATGGACACCCTGGACAAGCTGCATGAGCTGGGCATCGCCACGGCGGGTGAAGGGGCGGACGACGAGGAAGCCTGGGCTCCCGCGGTGATTTCCCGGAACGGCCTGAAATTCGCCTGCTTTTCCTATACCGCCGTGGGACCGAAAACCGTTCAGGCGGCCCCCGCCAAGGCGGGAGCGGCGTTCATCTACGTGGCCACCTCCTACGATAACGACACCAACGAACCCGGAGCCCTGCCCACCCATATCTATACCTCCGTCAGTCCCGCCGCCCTGGACCGGATGCGCCGCAGCTTCCGGAAGGCGAAGGCGGATGGCGCCATGGTCCTGGCCAGCTTCCATATGGGCCGGATGCACAGCACGGATATCCAGCAGTATCAGATCGAGCTGGCCCACGCCGCCATCGACGCGGGGGCGGAGATGGTCTTCGCCCACCATCCCCACACTCTCCTGGGGATCGAGATGTACAGGGGAAAGCCGATCTACTACAGCATCGGCCACTTCATCTTCGCCACGGACGCCTTTCTCCAGGAGGGCACGGCCCTGGCGGGCCAGCGAAAGTACCTGCCCAACCACTGGCAGGGGGTCAACACCGAGGCGCTGATCAGGCCCCGGGAGCCCATTACGGATACCATCCCCTTCTATGTGGGGGACCAGGCCTCCCGCAACACCCTGATCGCCAAGGGGGTTTTCCATGAGACCGGCCTGGCGCGGGCAAGCTTCATCCCCTGCTGGATCGACGATACCGGCCACCCGGTCCCGGTGCGCCGGGGGGAAAAGGGGGACGACGTCCTGGCCCATATCCGGGAGCTCTGCCGTCTGGAACAGCTGGATACCCGGTTCGCCTGGAGCGAGGACGGGACCGAAGTCTGGCTCTCGTGATCCTGCCCAACGCCCATCCCGGGATCCGGAATTCCCATCCCCTGTCCCTCATCCCTTGTCCTTGCAATTCCCCCTGTTGTATGCTATGCTGTAATATATTAGTCATATTATGCGATCTCACGATCATCAAGGAGGAAGCAGAATGAACGCAAAGACCTATATCGAGCCTCAGACGACCATCCCCGTATACGATGAATGCGACGTTCTGGTGGTGGGCGGCGGCTCCGCCGGCCATACCGCAGCCATCGCCGCTGCCCGGGCGGGCTGCAAAAACATCATCCTGATGGAGCGGTACGGCTACTGCGGCGGCGACGTGACCGGCGGTTACGTGCTGCTCATCCCCAGCCTCTCCTTCCACGACAAGATCTATGTCCGGGGCATTCAGGAGGAGTGGTTCGACCGCCTCCGCAAGATCCCCGGCGCCGTGGCCGGTCCCGACCAGTCCCTCACCGGCAGCCACGATCCTCTGCTCATGAAGGCTTTCCGGGGCGTGGGCGGCGCCACCCGGGACCGTGTCGAATTCGGCTTCACCGTGGAGCCCAACCAGATGAAGATCGAGATGGACGTGATGCTCGCCGAGCACGCGGACGCCATCCGGGTCCTGTACCACAGCTGGGGCACCAAGCCCATCATGGAGGGCAATATCTGCAAGGGCGTTATCTTCGAGAGCAAGGAAGGCCGCAAGGCCGTTCTCGCCAAGGTGGTCATCGACGCCACCGGCGACGCGGACCTGTGCCGTCTCTCCGGCGCTCCCACCTCCTCCGCCATCGACGATGAGTGCCGCTGCTCCTCCACCGCTCTGGTGTACCGCATCGGCGGCTTCAGCAAGAAGGCCTACGGCGAATGGATGCGCACCCACATGGAAGAAGCCCGCGCCATGGGCCAGGCCGTCGCGCAGATCCACGGCTTCCGCGCCGGCATGATCGACGGCCCCACGGACGACGTGAGCTGGATGAACAACTGGCAGCCCAAGCACGACTGCTCCCTGATCAAGGACCTGACCGACACCGAAATGAAGACCCGTCTGGTCCTGCGGAAGGTCGTGGACTACTACAAGACCGTCTGTCCCGAGATCTTCAAGGACGCCTACCTGTACGATATCGCGCCTCAGCTGGGCACCAGAGGCTCCCACCGCATCGTGGGCGAGTACGTCATCTCCTCCAACGACTGGGCCTTCCCCAAGGAGCATGAGGACTGCATCGCCTGGCACTGCACCGTGGACACCCTGAACGACAACGCCCCCATCGAGATCCCCTACCGCGCCATCCTGCCTCAGAAGGTGGAAAACCTTCTGGCCCCCGGCCGCCATATCTCCGCGGACCGCATCGCCATCGACAACGTGAACCTGATCCCCCAGTGCGTCGGCACCGGTCAGGCCGCGGGCGTGGCCGCCGCCGTGGCTGTGGCGGACGGCACCAGCACCCACACCGTGGACGTGAAGAAGGTGCAGGATATCCTGGCGGGCGAGCAGAACGTGCCCCTGCCCCGGAACGCCCACACCGACGCCAGCTACACGGAGAATCTGGTGGCTCATGAGTACGGCCTTTACACCGAGGCCGCCAAAAAGGCCCGCGCCAGCGGCGACGCCGCCAGCGCCTACCGGCACTGGACCATGTCCGGCGGCATGGGCAATGCCAGCGCCCCCAAGGACCACACCGACAACAGCTGAGAAACGAAAACGCTTCTTTGACCCGCAGGGCGCCTGCCCTGCGGGTTTCGCGTCTGTTTTTCAATCAGACATTGGCAAATCTGAAGTTCCGTAGTATAATATAGAGTTATAGGAAGGAGGTCGTCCCATGGAGTTGTTTTTCACCGGTCTTGCCGCGTTTGCGGGGGGAGCGCTGATCTCCTGGGTGAACTACCTTCTCCTCCGCCGCTTTCTGCGGAGCAAGGGGGAAACGGGGCTGAGCCTGGCCTCTCCCCTTCGGATGCTCCTGAGCGCGGCCTATTTTCTGGCCCTGTACCTGATCGGAAAACACACCGGTCTCAGCCTCTATGCCCTGCTCATCGGCGGAGCGCTGGGACTGACGATACTGCTGGCCCTCTTCACCCGGCGGCTCGCCCGGGAACTGGAGGGCAAAGGAAAGGAGTGATGCGCCGTGGGTGAACCCTCCGAACCGGTGATCCGCCTGTTCGGCATCCTGGACGTGACCGGGGAAGTGATCGCCATGTGGATCTTTCTGGTCCTGGCGGCGGGGATCTCCCTGCTGGTCACCCGGAATCTGAAGGAGCGGCCCGGCCGGCTCCAGAATCTGCTGGAGATCGCCGTCAGCGGTCTGGATAACTTCTTTTCCGGCATTCTGGGCAGGGAGAACGGCAGAAAGTATCTCTTCTTCCTGGGACCCCTGTTCTGCTTCATCATCCTGTCCAACTACTCCGGCCTCATCCCGGGAGTGGGGATCAGCAAATACGTAAAAGCCCCCACCTCCTCTCTCTCCGTCACCCTGGGGCTGGGCATCGTCACCTTCGTCTTTCTCCAGGCAGCGGGGATCCATGCGGGAGCGAAGCACTACCTGAAGCATTTCCTCACCCCGGTGGTGCCCCTTCTGCTGCTGGATGAGCTCATTAAACCCGCCTCCCTGGCCCTGCGTCTCTTCGGAAACATCTTCGGGGAAGAAACGGTGATGGAAAACCTCTACCACCTGCTCCCCATCGGCGCTCCCATCATCATGATGGTGCTGAGCCTGCTGTTCTGCGCCATCCAGGCCATCGTGTACACCATGCTCACCGCCTCCTATCTGCAGGAATTCATTGAAGATTAAAACCATTCCGGACTTTTCATCAACGAAAAAGGAGATTGTACCATGTCCGATTCCGCAATCATCGCCCTTGCGGCGGCCCTGACCATCGCCCTCTCCACCGTGTTCCCCGCCCTGGCCCAGGGCAAGACCGCCCGGGCCGCCATGGAAAGCATCGCCCGGCAGCCGGAGGCCGCCAAGGATATCCGGGGAGCCCTGCTGCTCTCCATGGCTCTGATGGAAGCCCTCACCATCTATGGTCTGCTCATCGCCTTCATGCTGGTGGGCAAGATCGCCTGAACATGGGAAGATGAATATCCAGCCCAATATCCTGATCTGGACCGTTCTCTGCTTCTGCGCCTTCATGCTGATCCTCTGGCGGCTGCTGCTGCGGCCCCTGCTGCGGTTCATGGACGCCCGGGAGGAGCGTATCGCCCATGCCCGTACCCTGGACAAGAGCGCCCAGCGGGCGGAGGAGGAAGCCCGGCGGGAGGCTGAGCTGCAGCTTGCCCTCCGGCGGAGAGCCGAGGACCGGCAGCGGGACCTTCAGGCGCAGCGGGAGGCCGGCGAAGCGGAGCTGAACGCCCAGGCCCTGGCCTTCCGGCAGGATACCGAACGGCAGCGGAAGGAGCTGGAGGCGGAAGCCGCCGCCCTGGTGCCCGAGCTGGCCACCTCTCTCCAAGCCCATGTGGACGCCTTTACGGAAAAGCTTGTGTCTTACGGAGAACGCTGAATGCATTTCTTGTACGCCCTGGTGAATTTCCTGCTCCTGGGCCTGGGCCTCTGGCTGGTGGGCCGGAGGTCGGTGCTTCCCCGCTTTGCGCAGCGGCGGAAGGATATCAGCAAAGCCCTGGATGATGCGGAGGCCTTGGAGGCCGCCGCCCTGGAGGAGCAGCCAGAAACGGAAACGAAAAAGGAGCCCGACGCCCTGCCGGAGGAACCGGAGGACGGCGGGCTGGAAGTATTGCGTCAGGCCCTGGAATCGGAAAAGGCTCTGGCTGAACAGGTCCATGCCCGGGAGCTGGAGGAGCTCCGCCAGGAGGCCATGGGCACTGCCCGGGACCAGGCGGTGCGGGCCCTGTGTCTGGAGCTGGGCGCTCATCTCACCCGTGAGCCCCAGGTCTCCCGTCTCCGGGCGCTGGAGCCCACGCTGGCACAAAAGGTGCTGGAAAACATCCGCATCACCCCCGGAGACATGTGTTACCTGATGCACCACGATGTGCTGTATGTCACCCTCACCTCCGCCTATCCCCTGGAGGACGATCTGGTGGATCTCATCGGTCAGCGAACCACCGCTCTGCTCCAGGAGGTGGGAGGCAAGCCCTCCTACTGGGTAAAGGTGGACCCGGACCTGATCGGCGGTCTGCGCCTGCGCATCGGCGACACCGTCTACGATATGACGGTGGAAAACCGGCTCTATCACCTGGAAAAGGATCTGCTGAAGCGACCGCTGGACAATATCCAGGATAAGGAAAGCATCCTGGAGGATCTGATGGCGGGGGTCCGGGAGGCGGAGCCTCAGCTTGACACCTTCCAGCTTGGCCGGGTCCTAAGCATTTCCGATGGCATCTGCTGGCTGGACGGCCTGGCGGACATCATGTACGGCGAAGTGGTGGAGTTCGACTGCGGCGAGCGGGGCATGATCCTGGATATCGAGCCCCAGCGCATCGGCTGCGTCGTATTCGGTGACTATGAGAAGATCGAGAGCGGCAGCCGGGTGCGCCGGGTGGGCCGCATTGCCAGCGTCCCTGTGGGGGAAGCCCTCCTGGGCCGGGTGGTGGATCCCCTGGGCCAGGCCATCGACGGCAAGGGCCGCATCCGCACGAACCTGAAGCGCCCCATCGAATACCCCGCTCCGGGCATCCCGGACCGGAGATCCATTTCCGTTCCCCTGCATACGGGCATCAAGGCCATCGACGCCCTGGTCCCCATCGGCCGGGGCCAGCGGGAACTCATCATCGGGGACCGGCAGTCCGGCAAGAGCGCCCTGGCTGTGGACGCTATCCTGAACCAGCGGGGCAAGAACGTGGCCTGCATCTATGTGGCCATCGGCCAGAAGGAAACGGCGGTGGCGGAATTGCGGGACAAGCTGGAGAAATACGGCGCCATGTCCTATACCACCATTGTCAGCGCCCCGGCCTCCAGCTCCGCCTCCATGCAGTATATCGCCCCCTTTGCCGGGGCTGCCATGAGCGAGTATTTCCTCTACTCCGGGCAGGATTGCCTGATCATCTACGACGACCTCTCCAAGCACGCCGTAGCCTACCGGGAGCTGTCCCTGCTCCTCCACCGCCCCTCCGGGCGGGAGGCCTACCCCGGGGATGTGTTCTACCTCCATTCCCGGCTCCTGGAGCGGGCCGCCCGGCTGACGGAGGAGGCCGGAGGGGGCAGCGTCACCGCCCTGCCCATGATCGAGACCCAGATGGGCGATATCTCCGCTTACATCCCCACCAATGTGATCTCCATCACAGACGGGCAGATCTTCCTGGAAACGGACCTGTTCAACGCCGGGCAGCGGCCTGCGGTGAACGTGGGTCTCTCCGTCTCCCGTGTGGGCTCCGCCGCCCAGACCCCCTTGATGAAACAGGTCTCCTCCCGTCTGCGCATGGATCTGGCCCAGTACCGGGAGCTCAGCACCTTTTCCCAGTTCGGCTCCGACCTGGACGACAGCACCCGCGCCGTCCTCTCCGCCGGGGAACGGATGATGGCCGCCCTGTGCCAGCGGCGGTACGCCCCCCTGCCGGACTGGAAGCAGGCCCTGCTGATCCTGGCGGTGTCCGAAGGCTTCGCCGCCGGGGAGAACAAGGAGACCATGGAGGACTTCGAATCCAGCCTGTATGTCTGGATGGAAACCTATGAGCCGCAGATTCCGGAACGGCTGAAAACCGGCGCAAAGCTGAACGGGGAGGAGATGGACCGGGTGAAGGAAGCCCTGACCCGGTTCGTCCGGGAGGCCAGACATGGCGACGCTGACTGATCTGAAAAAGCGCCTGCGGGGCGTGCAGACCATCTGTCAGCTGGCCGGCGCCATGCGCACCGTATCCTCCGCCAAGCTGGCCCGGCTCAACGCGGTCAACGCGGCCTTCGCAGCCTATGCCCAGGGCTGCCGGGAGCTGCTGGAAGCCTCCGGCGCGGTCCTGTCTCCCCCGGAGGGAGCGGATCGGACCCTGGTGATCCTCCTGTCCGGCAACCGGGGCCTCTGCGGCAGCTATCACAACGACCTGTTCGCCTTTTTCCGCTCCCTGGCGGAGCCGGAGAGGCAGGATTATATCGCCTGCGGCAGAATGGCCGCAGCCTACTGCCGGGAAAAGGGCTATCCCCTGCTGGACGTTTTCTCCGTCTCCGACGTACCCCAGTTTGCCGAGGCGGAAGCGCTGGCGGACCGGATCCTGGCCCTGTACTCCGGCGGCGGGATCGGCCGGGTCCTCTTCGTCTGGGGCGAAGGGGTGAACGCCCTGCGGCAGGAGCCCCGGCAGCTGGAGCTGCTGCCCGGAGAGGGCGGCGGCAAGGCTGGCGACCTTCTGTGGATCCCGGATCAGGAGACTGCGACGGAAGGACTGGCGGAGTTCTGCCTCCGGACGCAGATCTATTCCCTGCTGCTCCGGGGAGCGACGGGGGTGCAGGGCGCCACCCTGGTGTCCATGCGCTCCGCCTACGACAATGGGACCAAATCCGCCGCAGCCCTGGAGACGGCCATCAACCGCCAGCGCCAGACCCAGGTGACCTCCGGCGTCATCGAAACATCATCCGGCTACGGGCCGTGGAGGGAGGGGTAAGCATGTCATCGGGAACTAAGGGCCTTATCACCCGGATCATCGGTCCCGTGGTGGATGTGACCTTCCCCGAGCCCGGGGAGACGCCGGAGATCTTCAACGCCCTGGAGGTGGACACCGGCAACGGTAAGCTGGTGCTGGAGACCCTGCAGCAGCTGGGAGACGGCGTGGTCCGCTGCATCTCCATGCACGCCACGGACGGTCTTTCCCGGGGAATGTTCGCCATGGATACCGGGGAATGCATCACCATTCCCGTGGGGGAAAAGACCCTGGGGCGGATGCTCAACGTCTCGGGGGACCCCATCGACTGGGGGGAGGACCTTTCCGGCGTTCCCCGCAGTCCCATCCATCGGAACGCTCCGCCCTTTACGGAGATCGTCCCCGGAGGCGAGCTGCTGGAAACGGGGATCAAGGTCATCGACCTGATGACCCCCTATACCAAGGGCGGCAAGATCGGCCTCTTCGGCGGCGCGGGGGTGGGCAAGACCGTCCTCATCATGGAGCTCATCCGGAACATCGCCTTTGAGCACGACGGCTACTCCGTCTTCGCCGGAGTCGGGGAGCGCTCCCGGGAGGGAAACGACCTCTGGCAGGAGATGACGCAGTCCGGGGTGCTGAACAAGACCGCCCTGGTGTTCGGGCAGATGAACGAGCCCGCCGGCGCCCGCCTCCGGGTCCCTCTCTCCGGCCTGACCCTGGCGGAGTATTTCCGGGATACCGCCAACAAGGATGTGCTTCTGTTCATCGACAATATGTTCCGCTTCACCCAGGCGGGTTCGGAGGTATCCGCCCTGCTGGGACGCATGCCCTCCGCCGTGGGCTATCAGCCCACCCTGGCAACGGAGATGGGCCAGCTTCAGGAGCGCATCGTCAGCACGGTGAACGGCTCCATCACCTCCGTCCAGGCCATCTACGTTCCGGCGGACGACCTGACGGACCCGGCTCCCGCCACCACCTTCTCCCATCTGGACGCCACCACCGTCCTTTCCCGCTCCATTGTGGAGCAGGGCATCTACCCCGCCGTCAGTCCCTTGGAATCCAGCTCCCGCATGCTCTCCCCGGAGATCGTGGGGGACCGGCACTATCAGGTCGCCCGGGAGGTGCAGCGCATCCTCCAGCGGTACAGCGAGCTGCACGACATCATCGCCATCCTGGGGATGGACGAGCTCTCCCCGGAGGATAAGCTCACGGTGCACCGGGCCCGGAAGATCCAGCGCTTCATGAGCCAGCCCTTCCATGTGGCGGAGGGCTTCACCGGCCTGGCCGGCCGCTTCGTCCGGGTGGAGGATACCATCAAGGGCTTCGAGGCCATCCTGGGGGGAGACTGCGACGATCTGCCGGAGCAGGCCTTCCTGATGCACGGGACCATCGAAGAGGTGTTCGCCGCCGGGAAGGAGCAGGGCTGATGGCGGAAAAGCTGCGTTTCCGCCTCCTCACCCCGGATGGGCAGGTCTTTTCCTGCCTCTGCGACGCCGTGGACCTCACGGCGAAGGATAACGCCGCCGGCAGCGGCGGCGGCAGTCTGGGCGTCCTCCATGGCCATCTTCCCGCCGTGGCCGCCCTGGAGGAAGGGGGCGGCGTGCACTGCGTCACCGGGGGAAAAACCGTTTTCTCCTGCCGGGTCCGGGGGGGCTTTGCCCGCATCGGCCGGGAAGAGGTGGATGTGCTGACCCCGGAGGTCCGGGAGATCCGCCGGGTGGAGGGCTGAGGAGCGTGATCCCCTTTCCCGCAAAGGGTTTTCCGCAGCCTTTTCAGCCGGAAAACAAGGATCTGTGGGATAGCCGGGTTTGAATCGAAGGAGGAAATGAGCATGGATTACGTATGGTATGTTCTTTGCGCGTTGGCAGCATGGTTCATCGGCCTTTTGCTGGACGTGAATCTGAATTGGTCGCCGGTCGGACTCCTGTGCCTGCGGGTTATATTCCCGATTCTCGTCACCGGCATCTGGATCCTGAAAGAGATCAGGAACGGCAAAGAGGGTTGAGCTCCTCCCGGGAGTTGTCCACAAAACCGTCCCCAATCCTTCCACAATCTGTCCCCCTCCGTTCTGCTGCTTTCCTTTCCGATCCTTTTTCTTTTTTCTGTTTTATTCTATTAGGTACCGGCATGACGACCGTGACGACCGTGACGGTGGTGACGGTGGTCGTCACCGGTGGCCGCTCCTTTGCAGAATCAACCGGCTCCCGGAAAAATCCCGGGAGCCGGTCGTGTTTATCCGTTTATCTTGAGGAAGGGGTCCAGAGGTCGTCGCTGGTGGCCAGGCCCCATTTCTCGAACATATCGTTGTAGA
>CAMZJG010000020.1 GCA_947307505.1 uncultured Clostridia bacterium
TTCAGCCCTCCAGATAACTCCGGACCAGCTCCTGCAGGAGCTCATCCCGGTCCAGGCGGCTGATAAGGGTGCGGGCGTTTTTGTAATTCGTGATATAGGTAGGGTCCTCCGTGATGATATAGCCCACGATCTGGTTGATGGGGTTGTACCCCTTGACCAGCAGGGCGTTATACACCGCGGTGATGATCTCCTTCGTTTCCGTCCGTTTGTCAACGATCCCGAACTTCCGCGTGAACTGATCCATGGTATCCCTCCTCCGACTGTCTTACATTATACCCGCTTTGTGCCCTCCTGTAAAGGTTTTTCGCCGCAGCCGGGAAGATCAGCGGAGTTTTGCGCCCAGCTGAGCTTCCAGCGCCTCCAGGATGGCGTTCATGTGGGGCTCGATATCCCCGTCCTTCAGGCTCCGGTCCTCTCCCCGGAAACTCAGGGAGAAGGCAACGCTCTTCTTTCCCGGAGCGATGGGCAGGCCCCGGTATACGTCGAAAAAGTCCACCGCCTTGAGCAGGTCGCCGCCCGCCTCGCGGATGCACTTTTCCAGCTGGTACACGGTGATCTCCTCGTCGCAGACCACCGCCAGGTCCCGGAGCACCGCGGGGAAGCGGGGCAGGGGAACATACTGGGGATCCTCGCCGCGGCAGGCGCAGAGGGCGTCGAAATCCAGCTCTGCCGCGCAGAGGGGGTCGGCAATGCCGTAATTGGCCCGTACGTTGGGGTGGATCTCCCCGAATACGCCCAGCTCCCGTCCGTCCGCCGCAAAGACCTTCGCGCAGCGGCCGGGGTGATAAGCGTAATGATCCCCGCAGGCACGGAACTCCGGCTCCCGGACGCGCATGAGCTGCAGGACGGCTTCCACGGCGCCTTTCATGGCGTAGAACTCGCCGCCCTCGCCGTAGGCGCCCAGGGCCAGGTGCCGCGTCTCCCGGGCCAGGGGGGAGGAAACGTCCTTCAGATAGACCTTCCCCAGGTCGAAGAGCTTCACGTCCCGGTTCCGGCGGTTATTGTTCAGGGCGAGACTTTTCAGCAGGGTGCTCAGGAGGGTGGTGCGCATCACGGCGCTGTCCTCCCCAAGGGGGTTCAGGATGCGGAAAGAATCCCGCAGCGGGTGATCCGCGGGCATGCCGCTCAGATCGTTGTCCGACTGGCCGATGAAGGAATAGGTGAGGATCTCATGGAAGCCCATGTCCCGGCAGAGGCGGCGGCAGGACTGCTCCAGCGCCTGCTTCTCCGTGAGACCGCCCTGGGTGATGACGCCCCGGAAGGCCGTGGCGGGGATCCGGTCGTAGCCGTAGAACCGGGCCACTTCTTCGGCGATGTCGCTGTAGTGCTCCACATCCCCCCGCCAGGAGGGCACGGTCATCATGTCCCCGTCGAAGGTGAAGCCCAGCTTCTCCAGCACCCGCCGCATATACTCCGGGCTCGGCTCGATGCCCAGGAGACGGTCGATCTTCTCCGGCTCCAACCTGAGCCTGCGGGGAGCGCTGTCCCTGGCCACCACGTCGATGATCCCGTCCACCACGTCGCCCGCATCCAGCAGCTCCACCAGTTCGCAGGCCCGTTCCACCGCGGGAAGGGTGCCCAGAGGATCCAGCCCCTTCTCAAAGCGGGAGGAGGCGTCCGTGCGCATGCCCAGGGCGATGGCGGTCCGGCGGATGGAGGTTCCGTTGAAGTTGGCGGACTCAAAAACCACTGCGGTGGTGTCCTCGGTGATCTCGCTGTTCTCGCCGCCCATGACCCCGGCCAGGCCGATGGCCTTGCTTTCGTCCGCGATCACCAGCATATCCGGCGTCAGGGTCCGGGGGCTTCCGTCCAGGGTGGCCATCTGCTCTCCCTCGTTTGCCCGGCGCACCAGGATATGGCTGCCGGTGATGCAGCGGTAGTCGAAGGAATGCATGGGCTGACCGTATTCCACCATCACATAGTTCGTGATATCCACAATGTTGTTGATGGGGCGGATGCCGCTGGCCCGCAGTCTGCGCCGCATCCACTCGGGGGAGGGCGCTATGCGCACGTTTTTCACGAAGCGGGCAGTGTACCTCGGGCACAGATCCGGCTCCAGGATATCCACGTCCAGGTAGTTCAGGATACTGTCCCCGCTGCCCTTCACCTTCGGCTCCGGCAGATCCAGAGGGGTATCGAAGGTGGCGGCGGCTTCCCGGGCCAGTCCCCGGACGCTCAGGCAGTCCGGCCGGTTGTTGGTGATCTCAAAGTCCACCACGCTGTCCCGCAGACCGACCACTTCCCGGATGTCCTGGCCCACGGCGCAGGGCTCCTGCAGGATGAAGATCCCGTCCGCAATGGCGTAGGGATAGTCGTTCACCGTCAGGCCCAGTTCTCCCAGGGAGCAGAGCATGCCCTCCGAAGGCACGCCCCGGAGAACGCCCTTTTCGATGCGCTTGTCCCCGGGCAGGGTGGAACCGTCCAGGGCGACGGGGACAAGGTCCCCCTGCTGCACGTTCTGGGCGCCGGTGACGATCTGAACGGGCTTGTCCCGTCCCACCTCCACCTGGCATACCCAGAGATGATCGCTGTCGGGATGGCGGACGATCTCCGCCACCTTGCCCACCACCACGCCGGTGATGTCTTCTCCCAGCACGTCCAGGGTCTCCACTTTGGAGCCGGACATGGTCATGCGGTCGCAGAATTCCTTATCGGAAACACCCACCCGGGTGAATTCATCCAGCCAATTTCTTGAGAGTTTCATCGTCGTTCCTCCTTAGCTGAACTGGCGCAGGAAGCGCACGTCGTTGTCGAACAGGAGACGCAGGTCGCTGATGCTGAACCGGCGCATCACCAGGCGTTCCAGTCCCACGCCGAAGGCAAAGCCGCTGTACACATCCGGATCGATGCCGCAGCCGGAGAGGACCTTGGGATGGACCATGCCGGCCCCCAGGAGCTCGATCCAGCCCTCGCCCTTGCAGACCCGGCAGCCCGCGCCGTGGCACTCGAAGCACTGGATATCCACTTCGCAGCTGGGCTCGGTAAAGGGGAAATGGTGGGGACGGAAGCGGGTGACGGTCTCAGGGCCGTAGAGCCGCTTCAGCATCACGTCCAGACAGCCCTTCAGGTCTCCCATGGTGATGCCCTTGTCCACCACCAGCCCTTCCAGCTGATGGAACATGGGAGAGTGGGTGGCGTCGATCTCATCCTTCCGGTAGACCCGGCCGGGGGAAATGATGCGGATGGGAGGCTTCTGCTGCTCCATGACCCGCACCTGAACCGGGCTGGTCTGGCAGCGGAGGTGGACCTTCTCGTCCTCCGTGATATAGAAGGTATCGGTCCATTCCCGCACGGTGTGGCCTTCGGGAATGTTCAGCTTATCAAAGTCATAGGTGCTGAGCTCCACCTCGGGGCCTTCCGCCACCTGGAAGCCCATGCCCACGAAAATATCCACGCATTCGTCCCAGACGATCTGCAGGGGGTGCTTCGCCCCGGTATCCACGGCCTTGCCGGGGATGGTCACGTCCAGGGTCTCCTCCCGGAGTTTCCGCTCCAGCAGGGCGTCCTGCAGGGCTTTGCCCCGCTCGTTGAGGGCGGCTTCAATTTTCGCCCGGACCTCATTGGCCAGCTGTCCCATGGCGGGACGCTCCTCCGGACTGACGCTGCCCAGCTGCTTCAGCACCGCGCTGAGCGAGCCCTTTTTTCCCAGGTACTGCACCCGCACCGCATCCAGGGCGCTCGGATCCAGGGCCTCCTGAATGGCCGCAAGGGATTTGGCCCGGATCTCCTCCAGCTTGTTCTTCATCTTCTGCCTCCTGTGAGCCGCTCCGAAAGGAGCGGCGTATTCGTCAAACAAAGGGCCCTCCGTCCCGATACTATGGGACGGAAGGCTCCGCGTTACCACCCATATTCGCCTCCGGCCGGCCGGAAGACGCACTCAGCGGGGAACGAAAAGACATTCCCCTTGACCGATGACGGGGTCAGACCGTCGGCCGTTACGCCGCAGCTCCCGGGCGAACCAAGCGGCCCATGGACCGGGGCGCTCGCAGCAAACGCGCCCTTCTCTGAGATCCCGGTCTCCGCTATTTTCCCGTTCAACGCCATTTTGGGCGAGTATACCACTTTGTTTTCCGGAATGCAAGGCTTTTCCCATTCTTCTTCAGAGCATGGACGACGCCGTTGCAAGGGAAGAGAAATCGTGATATGCTGTGCAGCGGGAGTGAAAAGGAAGAACATATACATGGGGGAGGTTTATCTCATGGCCAGATTCTGTACCGAATGCGGAGCTGCGATCCCGGAAGGAGCGGGCTTCTGCATCGAATGCGGCGCGAAAGCGCCGGAAGCCGAAACGGTCCCGGCTCAGGCCGCCGCGGCGGAGATCCCGGAGCCTTTGCCCGCGGTTCCCCAGCAGCCCGCCCGGGAGCAGTATACCTATGATGAACCGAAGCAGACGGCTTATCCGCCCCAGTCCTCAGCGTGGTCGGCGGCGCCGGACCGGAGCCAGAAGCCGGTGAGCACCTTTGCGTTCTGGGCGCTGAAGATCCTGTATGCCATTCCCGTGGTGGGGTTCTTCGCCTCCCTGGTCCTGGCCATCGCGCCGGAGAACAAGAGCCTGAAGCATCATGCGCTGGCCGCCTTTATCTGGCGGCTCATCATACTGGGCCTGCTGATCTTCGGGAGCATCCGCCTCTGGAAAGGCGTCGAAGCCCACTGGGATGAGGTCTCCGATTCCTTTACGGAGATCATCGACGGCGATGGATTCGAGGACCTGGATGATCTGCTGAACGGGCTGAAAGACGCCATTTCCGACGCCGGGAAGTAAAGAGGGCCCGGAGCTTTTTCCGGTGGACAAACTGGAGGAAAATGCGTATACTTAAAGATAAATTCCCGTCGGGGGTGAGGATATGAAAACCTATCATGATGTGTTTGTGGAGCAGCTGGTGCGCCGCCGCCGTCCCGGAGGCGAAGCGGTCTTCCGCCTGGGCGCGATCCTGCTGGGGCTCATCCTCATCACCCTGGCCTTCGTCCTGGCACGGAACTTTTTCCCCGTCCTCTTTGCCCTGGTGGTGATCCTGGAATTCTTTGCCTTTGTGTATACCGTAAAGGAATTCGAATATTCCTTTATCAGCGGGGACGTGGATATCGACATGATCCGGGGCAAGCGGAAGCGCAGCACCATCTTCAGCTGCAGCTGCCGGGACATCTCTCTCATGGCCCCCTGCGGCACCCATGAAGAAGCCCTTGCCGAACCCTTCACCCGCACCACGGACGCCTCTGAGCAAGCGAAGGGAGAGGGCCGGTGGTTCTTCATCTGCCAGCGGGAGGACGGGAACCGGGAGCTGGTGTACCTGACCCCCAATGAGCGGCTCCTGGACGCTTTTTCCGGCTACCTGGGCAGAAAGATGGACTATAAGCCCCAGACCGGGCATAAACTGACAGCAGAGTAGACCGGCTCCCGGGAGCCGGAGAAGGAGGCTCTGCGTGAGACTGGTCCGTACCGCCGCCCTTTTGGCCGCGCTGCTTGCGTCCCTGCTTTTGTCCGCCTGCGGCGGCAGTCTGGGGGACCGGGAGCGGGAGGATTTTCTGGAGATCCGGACCTCCCTGCTGGAACGGGAGAAACTCAGCCTTCGGGCTGATCTCCGGGCGGATTACGGTGACCGGGTATACGACTATCGCCTGTCCTACGTCGGAAACGCGGAAGAGGGCAGCCTGCGGATCGAAGAACCTCTGGAGCTGGAAGACGTCCGGGTGGAGCTGAAGGAAGGGCATGCCCGCCTCCGTTACGGGGACCTGATGCTGGATACCGGCGCTCTGGCGGGAGAGGAAAGCCCTGTGCAGGCTTTCCCGCTGATGATCCGGGCCTGGCTCCGGGGCAGCGTGGCTGAGTGCTGGCATGAGCGCATGGAAGAGGAGGACTGTACCGCGGCGGAGATCCATCTGGGCGGCGCGGGAGCGGAAACGAGTCTGGTCTGCCGGGTCTGGTTCCGCCGGTCCGACGGGGAGCCGGTGTTCGCCGAACTGGCGGCGGAGGGCCGGGTATGCCTGACCTGCCGCTTCCTGCCCCGGATCGAAGAGACGCCGGAAGTATAATGCTTTCCGCTTTGTGGAAGAATGTGATCGTCGGACATAGGATGTACCGGCAATTCATTCAGCGGAGCGTGAAGACTTATGCTGCAGAGCGTCAGAAGAGGAGACATTTATTACGCGGATCTGAGTCCCGTGGTGGGGAGCGAGCAGGGCGGGATGCGGCCGGTACTTATCGTGCAGAACGATATCGGCAACCGGTACAGCCCCACCGTCATCGCCGCCGCCATCACCTCTCAGACCGGAAAGGCCAAGCTGCCCACCCATATTTCACTGGGGGGCCAGAGCTGCGGCCTGACCAAAGATTCCATCATTCTGCTGGAGCAGATACGCACCATCGATAAACAGCGCCTGCGGGAACGGATGGGCAAGCTGGACGAGGCCATGATGAGCCGGGTGGACAGCGCCATTGCCGTGAGCTTTGGCCTGGGACCCAGAGAGGCCGGGACCGGAGCCGCCATGTGAATCCCCCGCCGAAATGAGGTAGAGAAAGATGAAAAAAATCCTGCGCTTCACCATGATCGCCGCCGCTGCGGTCATCCTCCTGTTCGCCGCCGCGGCTCTGGCCGCGGGGGACGACCCCGCCCCGGGAGAGCAGGGAGATCCCCTGGTCACCCTAAGCTACCTGGAGAAGGTATATACGGATTATATCTCCGACCTGCTCCATCAGGATATGGAGGCGCAGGCGCAGGCCATCGAAGCCAATCTGGAGCAGAGGATCGCCGCGCTGGAGGAGGCCAGCCGGGAAGCCCGGGCCGTGAGCGCCAGCACCTTTCAGCTGGTGACCCTGGAGGCGGGGCAGACCCTGTCCGGGGACCGGGGCATCGAACTCATCCTGCGGATCGGGGAAGCGTCCGTCGCCGCCCAAAACAGCCCCGGCCTGGTGGACGCCACCACCGGAGGGAGCCTGGAGGACGGGCAGGGCCTGGAGAAGAATCATCTGTATATGATCACCATCCCGGAAAACGGCATCCGGGCAAAAGACCATGCGGTCCTCCTGGTCCGCGGAGCCTATGTGATCAACTGACTTTTCGGGAAAGGACCGGGGATCGGCGCCAGCCGGTCCCCGGGTTTTTTATCATGAATCTGTCTGGAAAGTATCCCATCTACGACGGAGAAGAACAGGCGGGGGAACTGGAGGTCTCCCCCTGGGGCGGATATCTGCGGTTCCGCGCTTTGTGCCGCAGCCGGCGGAGAGGGGTGTTCCGCCTGGTGGCGGAGAGCGGGGGAAGGCTCCTGCCCCTGGGGGTGATGACCCCCTCCGGCAGCGGCTTCGGCCTGGAGCGGCGCTTTTCTCCGGCGGCTTTGCGGAACCTGGGTCTGGACCGCATCGACCGCTGCCGGCTGGCCCAGGACTGGGAAGGCGGCTGGGAGGAGGAACGCAGCCCCGAGAGCCTGTTCCGGGATCCGGCTCTGCAGGAGCTGGGGCGAGCCCTGGGCCGGGAGGGAGTCCTGTCCCGGCGGGAAGGAGAGACCGTCTTTCTGGCGGTGCCCCTGGACCGGGGCAGACCCTTTGCCGCCATGCCCATTTTCTGCTTCGGTTCCCCGGAGACCATCAACGGAAGAAACTGGGTGGTTTTCCGGATCATGGACGGCATGCCTGCGGTTAATTGCGCCGAGGAAAGGGCAGACTAAAGCCGGTGGCCCAAATCTGATGAACCGGAGAGAGCAATGACAAATCTGACTACAAAAGAACTCACGGCTCTTGACGACCAGATCAAGACCGAACAGGTCCTGGTCAAGAAGTACAAGGCCATGGCGTGCCTGTGCAGCGACGCCAAGATTCAGGGAGACCTGAACAGCATGGCGGATAAGCATCAGCAGCACTGCAACACGCTGATGACCTTCCTGCAGTAAGGAGGCGCGGCATGACGGATCCCAATCGCTGCGCGGCGACCCTGGGGGACAAGGAGATCCTCAACGATTTCCTGGCGAGCCAGAAGCAGATCGCTGCATCCTACAACACCTTCGCGGGGGAATGCGTGAATCCCCAGCTTCGCAGCACCTTCCTGAATATCCTGGATGAGGAGCATTGCATCCAGGCGGACCTGTTCGGCGATATGACCGCCAAGGGCTGGTATCAGGTGGAGCAGGCGGACCGGCAGAAGATCGACCAGACCCGGCAGAAGCTGAGCCGGGGCTGACCGGTCCAAAACAGAAAAGGCGCTGTCCCCCGCGGTGAGCGGATCGGGACAACGCCTTTTTTCACTGTTATGGAATGAGCGGCAGGTCCGGGACCGGCCGCAGCGCCGGGTTCAGCCGCCGATCTGGCAGTACAGGCCGAAGCTCTCCGCGATGCCCTTCAGGTGTTCCATGTGTTCCTCCGAAGGGACCTGGATGGAGAGGTCCATGGTTTTTCCCAGACTCTCGTTTTTGCTTTCCCCCAGCCGGTGATAGGGCAGAAGGTGGATGCCCACATTCGTCCCCAGCTCCTCCTTCACAAAGCGGGCGGCAGCGGCGATATTCCCGTCGGAGTCGTTGCAGCCGGGGATGACGGGGATCCGGATGGTGACGGCCTTTTTCAGGTCATGATATATATGCTTGATGTTGCTCAGGATCAGCTCGTTGGGTACGCCGGTGAGTGCCTTGTGGATGGCGCTGTCCATGTGCTTGATGTCCAGCAGACCCAGATCCAGGTACCGGAAGGCCCTGTCCACCACCGTCTCCGGGGCGAAGGAACAGGATTCCACCGCCGTGTGCAGGCCGGCCTCCTTCGCGGCGAACAGCAGCGCCTCAGTGAAGTCCGGGTGCGCCAGGCACTCCCCGCCGCTGACGGTGATCCCCCCGCCGGAGGCGTCCAGGAACAGCTTGTCCTTCAGCACCTGTTCCAGCACCGCCCGCACCGTCATCTCCTTTCCCGCGATCTCCCGGGCCTCTGAGGGGCAGACCTCCGCGCACCTGCCGCAGTCCACGCACTTTTCCCGAAGCGTGAGGGCCACGGGCTTGCCGTCCTTTATCCCCGGCAGGATCGCCTTCTCCGGGCAGACGTCGATGCAGCGGCCGCAGGCGGTGCATTTGGCGGCGTAGAACATGAGCTGCGGTTTCGCCAGGTTGGATTCCGGGTTCGCGCACCACCTGCAGCGCAGGGGACAGCCCTTGAGGAACACCGTCACCCGGATACCGGGTCCGTCGTGGATGGAATAGCTCTGTATGTTGAATACCGGGGCGGTCAGGTCCAGATAGTTCTCCACCATGGTTCACCTCACCTGCCTGTTTTCCGTCCTGGCGATGACCTCGTCCTGGAGCCCGGGGGTGAGCTGGATGAAGTAGGCGCTGTATCCCGCCACCCGGACCATGAGGTCCGCGTGTTTCTGCGGGTGTTCTTTTGCGTCCAACAGGGTCTCCTGATCCTCCACGATGAACTGCACGTGTTTTCCCCCGGCGGAGAAATAGGCCTTGATGGCGCTGGCCAGCTTCAGCTTGTCCCGGTCGGTGGCCAGGGCGGAGGGGGAGAACTTCATGTTCAGCAGCATAGCCTGGAACTCATCCTGGGGGATGTGCATGGCGGAGGAGAACACCGCCAGAGGTCCCTCATGGTCGCAGCCCGCCATGGGAGAGGCACAGGCGTCCGCCAGGATATCCCCCCGATACCGTCCGTCCGGCATGGCCCCGCACAGGGCGCCGCCGGGCTGGTGGCTGGTGACGGAGATGGCGGAGCAGCGGAAGTGGCCCCCCAGGGCGGAGGGGATCCGGTTCGCCATATCCACCCACCAGCGGTAGCAGCGACCCACCATTTCATCCGCCTCCGGATCGTTGTTGCCGTAATGGGGCAGCTCCAGGCACTTCCTGTGCAGATCTTCATATCCCTCCCAGTTGGCGTCCATGGCCCGCTTCAGCTCCGGCAGGGAGCAGACTTTCTCCTCGAAGCAGAGCTTCTTGATGGCGAACAGACTCTGGGCCAGGTTCACCATGCCCACGGGGTTCAGGAGCTGATTGCTCTCAAAGGGATACTCCTGGGCGTAGCAGTCCAG
>CAMZJG010000021.1 GCA_947307505.1 uncultured Clostridia bacterium
GGTTGTTCAGCTTCAGGGAATCCTTCATGTGGCGATAGACGGCGATCAGGTAATCAAAGACAAGGACTTCGATGCCCTGGTCCCCGGTGTACAGATAGAACCGCGCGTTTTCCAGCTTCTTGGGATCGTAGGCGTCGATCCTGGCCAGGTAGTCTTCTTCCTCCAGGAGGCCCAGGCCGCAGGACAGATCCAGGGAACGCCCAAACACATCGGGATCCTTGAAGGTCATGTAGAGGGACTCCAGGCCGCCCATGGAAGCGCCGCCGACGGCGGTGTGGGCTGCGTCCGGCAGAGTCATGAAGTTTTCGTCGATGATGGGCTTCAGCGTATCCTTGATAAAGTCTGCATAATAGCCGCCCAGGGGATTGGGCTTCGGCGCATCGGCCCGGCGGGGGCCCCCGAAATTCAGGTTGGGCTTCAAGGGCGGCAGCAGCTCGTTGCTCCGGTCATTGGATGTGTCGATCGCCACGACCATGCACTGGCACTCCGGCTCCAGCTCGCTGATGCACACCTCGCAATCCCAGCTGCCCATTCCGGGAGAAGCCTTTTCGGGGAACACCACCTGTCCGTCGTGCAGATACAGCACGGGGAAACGCTTTACGCCGTCGTAGCTCTCCGGCGTCCAGACGCGGATGGTGCGCATGCGCTTGTCCGGGATGGGATCCATGGCGATCTGGAAGGTGACCAGCTTGCCCCGCTTTACCCATTCGGAATGGTCTTCAAATACGATAGCCATAGTACTTGCTCCTTCCTGTTATTTTAATCGTTTATCACCTTTTATGAATGCAATGAGAGGATCACAGCGGTTTCCCGCGCTCGTCCGCGGCGCGGCTTTCGGCGTCTGACGGCATCGCTGCGGCGTTCCCCGGACTGATAATATTCTAACATAGAACTGACTGCACGTCATCACTATCGCAAAAATCAGCGGCAGGACCGTTTAAATATACCGATCTGCTGTGCCGTGATGCGCGAACCATACGCAAAGCCCTGTCTGGCTGCTCCGCCAGGGTTTAACGGATACCCTTATGCGGGAATCTGTTGGATCTTGTGTTTTCAGCCAGCTGCCCGTCATTGACCGGGGCATTTGATTCCTATATAATCCATACTGTCGGGATATGCGGAAGTCCTGCGCAATCATGAGGTTTGACAGATGACCTGATGGAGGAAGCATCATGCATTATACGGGTCCGACCTACCGCCCGCCCTTTGAGGCAGGCTCGCTGCTGCTGCAGGCAACGGTGGGCTGCAGTCACAACAAATGCTCTTTCTGCACCATGTACCGGGATGTGCCGTTCAGCGTCTGCCCAGAGGAACAGGTGGAGGCGGATATCGACGAGGCTGCCCGCCGCTTCGGAAACGCCACCCGGGTGTTCCTGGAAAACGGCGACGCCTTTGTGCTGTCGGCGGACCGTCTGGCGAAGATTGCCGGATCGATCCGCGCGAAGCTCCCAAAGGTGGAGACTATCACCATGTACGCCTCGATCCTCAATATCCGCACGAAAACGGACGAGGAGCTTCGTTTTCTGCGGGAGCTCGGCATCAACGAACTGAATATCGGCGTGGAAAGCGGACTGGATGAAGCGTTGACGCTGTTGAACAAGACGTATACCGCCAGTGAAGCCAGGGACGAGCTGCTGAGGCTCAAAGCCGCCGGTTTTGACTACGGCCTGAACATCATCTTCGGCGCGGCCGGGGCGGAAAACCGGCTGGAAAATGCGGCGGCTACGGCGAAGCTGCTCAACGAGACGCAGCCCTTCCTCATCTTCACCGGCACGGTGCATGCCGAACCGGGCTGTCCCCTGCATGAGGATATACAGAGCGGGGCGTTCACAGAGCCCACCTTCGGTGAGTATCTGGAGGAAGAAGAAGCGCTGCTGGAGGGGCTCATGCTGGAGGATACGTACTTCTTCGGCGCGCATCCCTCCAATGTGCTGCCCATGCGGGGTATCCTGCCGAGGGACAGAGAAGCGATGCTCGACGCCATTCTGGAAACGCGGATCCGGATGGGAAGCAGATTGAACGAGCGTCCGATCCGGGCCGGAGAAGGCGGGATCATCAACCACGGATAGAGTACCGAAGTCGGGCGAAACCCGCAGATCAGGGAGGCGCAGCATGAAAACGATCGTCGATACGATCCTCTCAGAAGGTTTTGCAGAATATTCCTGTCAAGGCGATCGATACCTCATCCAGCAGGAGAGCAACAAAGGATGCCACTACCTCAGCCTGTGGCGGCTCACCCCAAAACCGGCCTGTTTGTGCCGTGTTTGCTTTGATGTCTTTGATGGAGTTTCGGAGGAAACCATAGAGGAATTGTTCGACCAGCCGCTCCCGGACGGACATACTGTTCGGGACAGGATGAATCTTGCCTCGGAGGGAGCTGCGGAACAGATCCTTCCCGGATGTGCGCCGGCGGCGGAAACCTGACCGCTGCGGCCATCCGGGTATTTTGAAAACAGGATCTGTTTTCTCCATAACACAGATCTTCCGAAAACCATTGGGCTCTTGCCGCTTTTGCGGACCTGTGGTACTATATGGCCGGTACTCTCTTTCGTCAGGTATGTCAACCATGATGACCACTTAAGGTCTCCAGATACCGTTGGACGAAAGAGAGTATCTGTATCGTTGACGGCGGATCGGCGTGCCTGCTTGTATGACAACGGCATGACGAAAGCTGAGACCCTTGCGCTTCCCCGGCGCATCAGGCGGTTTCAGTCAGCCGGCTCCTTGTAGAACTCGTCATTCAGGTCCCCGAAGCCGGCCCAGGTGGAAAGCTCGAAGATATTCATGGAGATATTCGTGCTTTTGGTTCCCGCCACCTCCTCGATGGCTTTCATCACAGCCTTCGCAAAATCCCGCTTGGCATGGTATTCCACGCGGCTGAAATAGCGGGCGTCCACAAAAGCAAAATTCTCCTGCTTCTTCCCGAAGGCGTAGAACGGCCGCCCGTCCTCAATCTCGGCGATCAGCATGAAGGGTTCTTTGCCCGGGATGTGCCGCAGTGCCTCCCCCAACTTCTCATACAGGCTCTGCCGCTGTTCCTCCGTCAGCTTCACGGACAGGCTTACGCGCATATAGGGCATGATTATTCTCCTTCCTCCATTCGACGGATCCTCCGTCCGCCCCTGCGGACCGGATGATCAGATCACCCGGTATCCGGCTGCCTTGTATCAGGAAGCTGCTCAGGAAATTCCGCCTCCGGATACCGCTCCTTTTTTGCAGTATATAGAAATCAGACCCCCGGGTCAATGTCAGGCAGCCGCTCTGTTCAGGCCTTTGCGTTTTTTCCTCATATTGATACGGCTCCCTTCGAGGGGCAGCCCGCTGCCTCGCTGATTGCGCGGCCTATTGACTTCCGGAACAGAAGCAGACTAAAATGATCAGAGGAACCGCCTGTTCCTTGAATCTGAAATCAATCAATCCATCCTTTTTTGAAAGAAAAAGGAGACATTATGGGAAAGGTTAACCGCAAGTTCTTTGGCCTGAGTCAGTATAAAGGCCCCTTCTGCTATGAGCTGGCAGGAAAACAGTTCCGCCTCATCATGGATGACGGAAAGAGTTTTGCGCTCAGCTTTCTGGATGAAAAAAACCTGCAGTGGCGGGAGAATGATCAGCCGCCAAGGACTGACGCCTACCAGTGTCTGAAGGGAGACGACACGACTTATCTGGTGAACATACAGCTGCCGGAGGAGGACGGCCGGATCTCCTATAACTGGGTACTGGATACGGAGCAGCGCCTGGTCACGATGGATATCATGGAGCGGCATTACGAGAAGGGCCTTGACCGCCTCGTCCGCAATACGCCGTACTTCGGCGCGATAGACGTACCCGGCGTCCCGCTTCCGAAGATCCGGCACCACCTGAGCACCCGCATGGTGGGAGGACATATCTTCTGGCACTATAATCCCGGCCATGTCCTTCAGCATATTTACCATTCGCCCCGCGCGATCCGCGCGAGCACCGGCGACGGCCTGACGCCGGTGGAAACACAGCGCAACAGGATGAAATATCTTCTGGAAAGCCCGGATCCCAAGGATCGGGAGGAAGCCGAAAGATCCATTGAAGCCTTCCGGGTGCGTGAGACCTATTATCCGATCTTCGAAGAGCCCTGCTTCCACGTCTGGATCAAGGAGAACCTGAACCTGTTCTGCTTTGTGGAGGAGATCATGTGCCGGCGGTCGCCGAATCACGATCAGGGGGGCGGCGGGATCCTGCTGCTCCAGGACGTCGAGCGCCTTCTGGAAGTGGGCGTCTGCTTCAATTCCAACGAGAATTATATGGTCTCCGCCTATGGAGACAGCAACGAAAACGGCGATCCCTTCGATACGCTTCCGACGCCCTACGGGGAGGAGTGGAAGATCCTGACCAGCGTGCCCAGCATCTATTGGGAGGTCCCGAAGGAATAACGCATCCGTCTATCTATGACAAATAACTCAACAGCCATCCGGCTTTACGGGGGCGGTATCTTCGGATACCGCCCCCGTTATATGTTCATGGGGGCAAAAAAAGAATGGGTGATCCGGGAAGCTTGCAACAGAGACGATTTTTCGATATACTATGGTAACATAACATTAAAAATCAGTCTGTATATTTGATACAGACTCCCGCAGCGAGGAGGATTTGACTTATGGCAAAAGTCACACCGAAAGAGAACTTTCTGAAACTTGCAAAAGGCGAATTCCCATATTACGTTCCCTTTTACAGCCTGATGGGCGACCCCTACCTGGGGGAGTGCGCCGTGAAAGGGGCGCGCATCTCATTCTTCGCGGATACGATCATGCAGGGCGGCACGGATATGTGGGGCGTTCCCTATGCAAAACCTTCCGTGGGCATCGAATCCATCATGCCGGATACCCGCATCAATGTCCTGAAGGATATCGCAGACTGGAGAAAGGTCGTGAAATTCCCGGATCCGCTGGACGTGGACCTGGAAAAAGCCTATGCGGACAACCTGAAGAACATCGACCGCAATGAGTCCTGCCTCTCGGTGGGCCCGCATTTTGCCCCGTTCCAGGAGCTGGTCGGCCTCATGGGATTTGAGGGCGGGCTGATCGCCCTGATGGAGGATCCCGACGAGGTCAGTGCCATGCTGAACGCCATGATCGACCATATCATGCCGCACTACAAAAAGCTCTTTGAAGTCTTCAAGCCCGATTTCTGGCATATGTCCGACGATACCTGCGCAAAGACCACACCCTTCTTCTCCCCGGAAGTCTATGAGGAGGTATTTCTGCCGCTCTACATGAGGCTGGCGGAGCCCGCCAGGGAAGCGGGCGTTCCGGTCCTCTTCCATAACTGCGGCTATACCACGCCGTTCCTGGAGTTCATGTATCAGTTCGGCGTCCGGGTGACGGAGCCCTTCCAGGAGAGCAACGATATCCGGAAATGCCAGGAGCAGTTCAAGGGCAGGATGTCCTTTGTCGGCCATTGGGGCTGGGGTCAGCACATGCCGAAGAATTGGCCGGATTTCGATGAAGAAGAGTTCCGGCAGGATATCCGGAACACCATCGATGAATGCAGCGTCTGCGGCGGGTACGCCTTCGCCGGCTTCCCCATCGGCGTCCCGGGGGATCCCGGGGTGAAGCGGGCCTACAGCATCATGCGGGACGAAGCGCACTGGTACGGAAGAAAGGTTTACGGATATACCGATTGAGCGCACCGAAAAGACCAGCTTAATATGAATGGGAGATGACGGATATGAATCTGAGGAATTATCCCCGGCGCAAATACGCGATCGACCAGTTCACCCAGCCCCACGTCACAGAGCTGGAAGGCGAACAATTCCACTTTGTCATGGACGACGGCCACGATTACTATCTTGCCTTTACCGGTGAAGAGGACCTGGAATGGCATTGGGACGGCGACGAAGCGAAACACGCCTCCTACTTCTGCCTGAAGGGAGACGACACCACCTATCTCGTCTCCTTCGAACTGGATGAATTCCTGGACAAGCACGACCGGGAGGAGCACTTTTTCATCATCGATCGGGAGCAGCGACTGGTGACCTTCTGCCGATGCAAGGTGGGGGAGAACCCAAAGCTCCCGTGGCTCATCAGCTCGCACTATATCTTCGGCGCGATCGAAGTGCCCGGCATGCCGCTGCCCCTCAAGCGCCACGTTTTCACAACGGATCTGATCGGAACGCGGGTAGAGTGGCATTGGAACACAGGCATGGTCACGCGGCACGACTACTTTACCTCCTCCTTCTACCGCATCACGGTCCCCGGCGCGAGTTACGGCCAGGCGGACCGCAGCGACGCGCTGATGCAGGCGATCCCCTCCACCGACGAGGTGGCGCAGTTTATCAAGATCAAGGACAACCTTTATCTTTTCAGTCTCGTGGAGGAGCTGATGGAGCGCAAGCTGGCGGACTTCGACCCGCCGTACCGCTCCAATGACATGAAGTTCCTGCAGAACTATGACCGGATGTACCACGTCGGGCGCACCTTCGGCAACGTCAAGGCAGAAGGAGGCGGGATCCGTCCCTGCCATATCCGCTTCGGCGCCTTCGGCACGCGGCCCGAGCTCGACGAGGTCTTTCTCAATGCCCGGAATCCTTACGCGCCCTGAAAGGAGGAAAGGAAATGTTCAACTACACGTACGACAAGGACGGCGTCTATATCGCCAATCTCGCCAACAAGGGCGAGAAATACGGCCTCACCCAGTACCGCCTACCCCACAACTATGAGCTGGCAAAGCGTTCCTTTACGATCACCGACGGCAGGGAAGAGCATGTCATCGCCTTTGAGGACAAGCGCAAGGCCTTTGTCGACGGGCGGGAGTGCGAGTACGAATCGCTCAAGCTCCAGGTCAGGACGTATCTTGTGCGCCTTGGCTACGATGCCGCCGTCTTCGATCTGCAGCAGAACCTGGTGACCCTGATCCGGGGCATGGAGAAAGAATACTTCTGCGGCCGGATCAGCGGCGCGGAGGTCCCCGAAGGCGCCGGACACACGGATGCCAGCGACGCGATGACAGGAACGAACGTCGCCTGGTATCTGGGCAGCGAGCGCTTTGTCTGGCATGAGTTTCTGGATGAGAAGACGGTCCGGGTGAAATGGTCGCCCAACGTCAGCTCCAAAAACGATCTGCCCTACAAGGCAACAAAGATCAATTATCCGATCCTCCTGGTGGATATCTGGGGTTACGGCCCGTTCTATTCCGATGTTCCCGCGACGCTGGAGCGCTGCATTTTCCTGCAGGATTACGATCATATGATGACGGTCGGTCTGATCTACTGCGGGGGCGAGCTGCCGATGATGGTGAGCGGCTACGCGAAATACATGGATGTGGACGAGTCCTTCGATAAGGACAGCGTAGCAGGGAATTCCTGAGAAATCCGCGCCTTGGCCCGCAGTTGGCTGCGAATCTGTGGCGAGAACAGACAGACTGTGTTATAATCAGGAAAAACAGCATCGGGTACGGTCTTCTCGGACGACGGGGAATGTAAAAAACACCCCCGATCGCGCCGGTCCCCGGGACGGATCGGCAGACCGCAAAGAAGGAGTGAGATATCGGGATGTATCAGTTCAAAGACATTACCCCGCGCATCCGGCGCCAGCGGGAGGCCATCCGCAACCGCGTGATCCGGCTGGACTCCGAGCATGCCATGATCGTGACGGAGGCCCGCAAGAAGGACCTCAATACCATTCCTATCATCCAGAGTGCCCGCCAGCTCAAGGCTTTGGCCGAGAACCTCACGCTGCGGGTGGAGGACGACGATGTTCTCGTGGGCAACCGCGGCCGCTACATGAGCTCCAACGTCCATCATCCCGAATCCAGCGAGGGCCTCGGCTTCATCATCAACGGGATCGACAAGGGCGAGTGGACCCTGAAGGAGGACGGCCTGTACCACAATCCCGAAACCGAAGACCTGCGGCTCTGCGCCTCTCCCGAGGACGTGGAGAACATCCGCAGCATCCAGGATTTCTGGAAGGGCCGCACCTTTGACTGCTGCGGGGACGGCTGGGCCCCCGACGGACTGGATGAGCTCAAGCAGCTGGGCGCGACCAAGCACAGCGTCTTTATGAAGCACCTGATCGGCTGCCGCCCCGGACATCTGATCGCCGGACACCACAAGATCATCAACGTGGGCTACGGCGCCATCCGGAAGCAGGCACAGGACTGGCTGGACGCCCATTACGGCAACATCATGGGGGACGACTCCCGGAGATACCTGTTCTACTCCGCGGTGGTCATCAACTGCGACGCCTGCATCACCTACATCCGCCGCTACGGCGACGCGGTCCTGGAGAAGGCGAAGGTCTGCACCGACCCGGAGCGCAAGGCAGAGCTGGAAAAGATGGCCGAAAGCCTGTACTGGATCTCCGAGAATCCGGCCCGGACCTTCTGGGAGGCCTGCCAGGCGTCTCTGATGTACACGCTGCTGATGTATGCCAATAACTGCGTGGCCTTTTCCATCGGCCGGTTCGACCAGTTTACCTACGCTCAGTACAAGCACGATATGGATAACGGCCTTCTCACCGAGGATCAGGCCCAGGAGATCGTAGACGCCTATTTCCTGAAGGTCAACAATCTCTATGCCGGCGCTCCGCAGCTCCTCGTCCATATGATCGGCGCCAACAGCTACCAGCATACCACCATCGGCGGGCAGAAAAGCGACGGGACCGACGCCACCAACCCCATCAGCTACATGGTGCTGGAGTCCATCGCCCGCCTGAAGCTCCATGACCCCACCATCTCCATGCGCGTATGCAAGACAACGCCCAAGGAACTGTGGGAGCTGGCCGTGGAGACCACGAAGATCGTGGGCGGCCTGCCCCTGTTCCAGAACGACGACGTGATCATCCCCGGTCTGATGCGGGAGAACGGCTATACCCTGGAGGACGCCAGACAGTACGCCATTATGGGCTGTCAGGAGATCGTTGGACCCGGCATGGAGTATCCCTGCGCCAACGGCAACACGGCCCCCTATTCCAGCCTGAACTACGGCGTCGTCCTTGACATGGCCATCAACGACGGCAAGAACCCCTTCAACGGCGCCCAGAGCCGCCTGCACACCGGCTTCCTGTATGAGATGAACTCCATCGAAGAGGTGCGGGAGGCCATGCGGAAGATGGTGGAGTATCTCATGACGCTTCAGGTCTCCATCGATAACTATACGGATCTTCTTCAGCAGTACCACGGGACGGAGGTCCTGATTTCCATCAGCATGGAGGGCTGCATGGAGTCCGGCAAGGACTGCACCTGGGGCGGCTGCAAGTACAACTCCTACGGCGGCACGGCCACGGGCCTGGCCACCATCGCCGATTCCCTGACCACCATCAAGTACATGTGCTTCGACAAGAAGCTGTGCACCACCCGGGAGCTTTACGATGCGGTAATGGCCAACTGGAAGGGCTACGAGGTCCTTCGCCAGCGGATCATCAACGAGGTCCCCCATTACGGCAACGGTGATCCCTATGCGGATATGGAAATGAAATGGATCGCGGATACGTACTACAACGCCTGCAAGCTGTGCTACAGCACCCGTACCACCAACTACAAGGCGGGCATGTACGGCGCATCCGACCACGTCACCCAGGGCTACACCACCTGGGCTACCCCCGATGGCCGAAGAACGGGAGAGCCCATCGCCGACGCCGCTTCCCCGGTGCAGGGCCGGGATCAGCATGGTCCCACGGCGGTGTTTGAGTCCTCTGTCTGCTATGACCACACCAAGTACATGGACGGCCTTGCGGTGAACCTGAAGATCCATCCTTCGGCTCTCAACGGACAGGACGGCATCGACAAGCTGCGGGACATGACATATGCCTACTTCGAGAACGGCGGTATGGAGGTACAGTACAACGTGGTCTCCGTGGATGTGCTGCGTGCGGCCCAGAAGGAACCGGAGGATTACAAGGATCTGATCGTGCGGATCGCAGGCTACAGCGCCTACTTTGTGGAACTGAGCACGGACTGCCAGAACGATCTGATCTCCCGTACGGAGAACAACCTGTAAG
>CAMZJG010000022.1 GCA_947307505.1 uncultured Clostridia bacterium
ACCACGTTGCCCAGGTTGTTGAAGCCCGTCTGGACGGCGATGGGCACCGCCAGCTTCGTGATCTCCCCCAGCAGCGGCCGGTCGAGGCGGAAATCCTCCCGGCGCAGGCGCATCTCCGGAAAGCGCCGCCAGAGCATCACCGCGGAGAAGACGACGCTCATGGCCTGGGCGATGGCCGTGGCCCAGGCGGTGCCGGGCACGCCCCAGCCGAAGACCGCCACGAAGAGGATATCCAGGAAGACGTTCACCACCACCGAGACGATGAGGCACCACAGGGCCGTCATGCTGTCCCCCATGCCCCGGAAGGCGTTGTTGAACAGGTAGTACAGCAGGGGGAAAATGGTGGTGGCGAAGTTGATATGCATGTAGGAAGCGGCCTCCGCCATGGGGGCGGCGGGGGTGCCCATCAGCTTCAGGATCGGTACGGTCAGGGGCAGGCCGACGCCCGTGGTGAACACCGCGATGATGAGGGCGAGGTAGAGGCTGTTGGCAAAGGTATGGCGCATCTGGCCGATATCCTTGCGGCCGAAGGCCTGGCTCAGCAGGATGCCGACGCCCACGTTCAGGCCGATGACCATGGCCGCGGTCAGCAGGACGATGGGCATGGTGACGCCGATGGCCGCCAGGGAGGTCTGGCCCAGATAACGCCCGACGATGATGCTGTCCGTGATGGAATACACCTGGTTCAGCAGGTTGCCCGCCAGGGCGGGCAGGGTGAAAGCAGTCAGCAGCCGGAGGGGGCTGCCGGCCGTCATATCTCTCGATCTGGATCTCATAGGGCACTTCCTTCATAGCGCATTGCAGATACAGGATACCATGACCGGAGAAAAAAGCATAGTCATTTCTTGATCGGCCTTCCCCAGGGCTGGGTTTGTTGACTTTCTTATGATATATGATATGATTTCTCCTGGCGGCAGACCTGCGCGGCTCCGCCGCTTTTCTTTGGTCCGCGCATCGAACCGGGGCATATGCCCCCGGAAGGAGGATATTTCATGAAACGCTCCGCAAGGATCCTGGCCCTGCTGCTGGCCTTCGTTCTGCTGCTGGGGATGCTGCCCGTCATGGCGGAATACCCGGCGGAAACCGGCAGCCTCGACCTCACAAAAAGCTGGAAGGGCAAAACCGTCATCCTGCACACCAACGACGTCCACGGCGCCATCAGCGGCTATGCCGTGGCGGCCCACATGAAGCTCCGGCTGGAGCACCAGGGTGCGGAAGTGCTGCTGGTGGACGCCGGAGACTTCAGCCAGGGGGATCCCGCCGTCAACAACGATAAAGGCGCTTCGGCCATCCGGCTCATGAACGCCGCGGGCTACGACCTGGCCATCCCCGGGAACCATGAATTCGACTACGGCATCCAGCAGCTGGAGTCCAATCTCGCAGCCGCGGATTTTCCGGTGATCTGCGCCTCCATCTTCCGGGAGGACGGCAGCGCGATGTTCCCTCCCTCCTGGACCTATACCGGCGCCTCCGGTCTGACCATCGGCTTTTTCGGGCTGGATACGCCGGAATGCCAGACCAAAGCCAGTCCCGCTCTGGTCCGGGGCCTGACCTTCCTGGCGGGGGAGGCGCTGTATGACTGCGCCCGGGAGCAGGCAGACGCCCTGCGGGAGGGCGGCGCGGATCTGGTCATCGCCCTGACCCACCTGGGCGTCCACGGGGAGAGCGAGCCCAACCGCTCCCAGGACGTGTACGCCGCCGTTCCGGGCATCGACCTGATGATCGACGGCCACTCCCATACCCTCATGACCGCAGGGGAAGCGGGAGAGCCCATCCAGTCCACGGGCACCCAGTCCGCCTATATCGGCGTGGTAATCATCGACAACCGGACGAAGACCATCGAGAGCCGCTGGCTGGTCCCCATGGAGAACGCCGAGCAGGATCCCACGGTGAGCGCTATCGCCGCAGAGATCAGAGCGGAGGTGGAATCCGCCTACAACGAGGTCATCGGCACCAGCGAGGTGGAGCTGGAGGGCGACCGGGCCTATAACCGCACGCAGGAGACCAACCACGGCAACCTGAGCTCCGACGCCCTGTACGCCTACATACAGAAGCAGCAGGATACGCTGCATACCGACGCCGATCATATGATCTCTCTCATCAACGGCGGCTCCATCCGGGATTCCATCCGCGTCGGCCCCATCACCCGGGGAGACGTGAACACCGTTCATCCCTTCGGCAACACCCTCTGCGTCGTCTACTGCACCGGAGCGCAGCTGCTGGAGGTCCTGGAGGCCTCCACCTTCCGCATCCCGGAACAGGTGGGGGGGTTCCCCCACTGCACGGGACTGCAGTGGACCCTGGATACCACCAAGCCCTATGACAAGGGCGCGCTCTACCCCGCCTCCACTTACCATGCGCCTGTAAGCATCCGTCGGGTCAGCATCCGGAGCGTCAACGGTCTGCCCTTCTCCGAAACGGATACATACGCCCTGGTCACCAGCGACTTCTGCGCCGCCGGGGGCGATACCTACTTTGTTTTATCCGGGCTGGAGAGCTTCGATACCGGCGTGCTCCTGGACGACGTGGTGACGGAATATATCCGGGAGGACCTGGGGGGCGTCATCGGCAGGGAGTACGCCGCGCCCCGGGGCGATCTGCAGATCATCACCGTGGAAAACAGCCGGTGCGTCCCCTCCGCCCAAAGCTTCCTGCTGAACGGCGAAGGGGTGCGGCCGGAAGCCTACAACGTAAACGGGGAAACTTACGTCATGCTCCGGGATCTGGCCATGCTGCTGAACGGGACCTCCGCCCGGTTCGGGGTGAACTACGATCCGGAGCGGAACGCCGTCGCCCTCGCCCCCGGCGAAACCTATGCCCCGGTGGGCGGCGAGCTCACCCCGGGAGCGGACCGCTCCGAAACGCTGAAGGTCAGCAAGCAGAGTCTCACGGCGGCGGGAGAAGCCCTGAACCTTTGCGCCTACAACCTGGGCGGCAACAACTTCTTCCGTCTCCAGGACCTGGCTCCGATCCTGGGCTTCACCGCGGAATACGACCGGGAGACCGACACCGTTCTGCTGACCTGCGGGGAATAACAGATTCGTTTTCGGACGTCTTCCCCGCCCGCTTACACTTCACCGCTGAGTCCATCTGCGCACTGCGCCGGACTCAGCGGTGAATCCTCTGGGGAAAGGAGCGTCACAGGCCCCTTTATCCGCCGTCTTCGGCCTGCGTCCATCCTGCCGGATGGGCGCAGGCTCTTTTCGTATCCCCCTCAGGGCAGGTCCGCGACGGCCTGCTTCATGGTTTTTACATACTCCCCCACCCTGGCGGGCGCTTCTTTTCCGTACTGTTCGACGATGCGCACGATGGCGCTGCCCACGATAGCCCCGTCGGAAAGGGCGGCCATCTGCCGGGCCTGCTCCGGCGTGGAGATGCCGAATCCCACGGCGCAGGGGACCTTGGCGTTCTCCCGCACCGTCCGGATGATGTCCCTCAGGTCCGTTTTGATCTCGCTCCGCTCCCCGGTGACCCCCAGGCTGGAGACCAGGTAGAGGAAGCCCTCCGCCTCCCGGGCAATCATGGCCACCCGGTCCGCCGAGGTGGGGGCGATCATGGAGATCAGGTCCACCCCGTATTCCCGGCAGGGGCCGAGGAATTCCTCCTTCTCCTCATGGGGCAGGTCCGGCAGGATCAGCCCGTCGATCCCCGCCTCCCGGCAGGCGGAGAGGAACCGCTCCGTACCATAGGAGAACACCACGTTGGCGTAGGTCATGAACACCAGGGGGATGGTCACGTCCCGCCGCAGCTCCCGCACCAGGGCGAAGACCTTTTCCGTGGTGATCCCCCCCTGCAGGGCCCGGAGGTTCGCCCCCTGGATGACCGGCCCTTCGGCGGTGGGATCGGAGAAGGGGATGCCCAGCTCGATGAGATCCGCCCCGTTCTCCGCCGCCGCCCGGACCGCCGCGATGGTGGTCTCCGTATCCGGGTCGCCGCAGGTGAGAAAGGGTATGAACGCCTTGCCCTTTTCGAATGCCTGATGGATCTTACTCATGGATATCCTCCCCTCTGTACCGGGCGATGGCGGCGCAGTCCTTGTCCCCCCGGCCGGAAACGGTGATCACGATGATCTTGTCCTTATCCATAGTCGGCGCCAGCTTCATGGCGTGTGCCACCGCATGGGCGGACTCGATGGCCGGAATGATGCCCTCCGTGCGGGAGAGGAACTCGAAGGCCTCCACCGCCTCGTCGTCCGTCACGGCCACGTATTCCGCCCGGCCGATATCGTGGAGATACGCGTGCTCCGGTCCCACCCCGGGGTAATCCAGGCCGGCGGAGATGGAGTAGACCGGGGCGATCTGGCCGAATTCATCCTGGCAGAAATAGGACTTCATACCGTGGAAGATCCCCAGCCGGCCGGTGGCGATGGTGGCGGCGGTCTCCGCCGTGTCCACTCCCCTGCCCGCCGCCTCGCAGCCGATGAGCCGTACGCTTTTGTCCCCGATGAAGTGATAGAAGCTGCCGATGGCGTTGGAGCCGCCCCCCACGCAGGCCAGCACCGCGTCCGGGAGCCTTCCCTCCTTCTCCAGCATCTGGGCTTTGATCTCCCGGGAGATCACCGCCTGGAAATCCCGCACGATGGTGGGAAAGGGGTGGGGGCCCATGACGGAGCCCAGGCAGTAATGGGTATCGGCGATGCGCTTTGTCCATTCCCGCATGGCCTCGCTCACCGCGTCCTTCAGGGTGGCGGTGCCGGTGGTGACGGGGACCACCTCGGACCCCAGCAGGCGCATGCGGTAGACGTTCAGCGCCTGGCGGATCGTATCCTCCCGGCCCATGAACACCACACACTCCATATCCATGAGGGCCGCCGCCGTGGCGGTGGCTACCCCGTGCTGCCCGGCGCCGGTCTCTGCGATCAGCCGGGTCTTGCCCATCTTTCTGGCCAGCAGGGCCTGGCCCAGCACGTTGTTGATCTTGTGGGCCCCGGTGTGGTTCAGATCCTCCCGCTTCAGGTAGATCTTCGCCCCGCCCAGCTTCTCCGTCAGCCGCCGGGCACAGTAGAGCCGGGAGGGCCTTCCCGCATACTCGTTCAGCAGCTCCGTGAGCTCCCGGTTGAAGGCCGGGTCCTCCTTGTAGAAGTTGTACGCTCTTTCCAGCTCGATCACCGCGTTCATCAGCGTCTCCGGGATATACTGCCCCCCGTGGACGCCGAACCTTCCCGCCGGATTTGTCATGATCTGTCCGCCTTTCTGACTGCGGCGACAAACGCCGCCATTTTTTGTTCGTCCTTTTTCCTGTCCGTTTCGATCCCGGAGCTGACGTCCACCCCGAAGGGCTTCAGCTCCCTCACCGCTTTTTCCACATTGTCAGCGTTCAGCCCGCCGGCGAGGAAATACGGCCTGCGTATGGCTTCGATCAGCCGCCAGTCAAACACGCTTCCCGAACCCGCTCCGGAATCCAGCAGGAGGAGATCGGCGGAGGAGGCTTCTGCGTCTTCCGCGTCTTTTTCCGTCCGGACGGACACGGCCCGGATGATGGGCCGGTCGGCGAGCCGCCTCAGCCGCCGGATATAGTCCTCGTCCTCGTTCCCGTGGAGCTGGACCATGTCGATCACGCCGTTTTTCAGCAGCGCCGCGATCGTCTCCGGCTCTTCGTTCACCGTCACCCCCACCGCCCGGATGGCGGGAGACAGCAGTCTTTTCAGCTCCGCCGCCTTTTCCGGCGTCACATACCGCCTGCTCCCCCGGGCGAACACGAACCCCACGTACTCCGGCCCCAGCCGGTTGGCCGCCTCGATATCCCCGGGACGGTACAGTCCGCACAGCTTGATCTTCGTCATACCGGACCCCGCAGTTCCGCCAGCTTCGCCGTCTTATCCGGCGCGCGCATCAGCGTTTCCCCCACGAGCACCGCGTCGGCGCCGATCTCCCGGAGCTTTGCCACGTCTTCCCCGGTCCTGACGCCGCTTTCGGAGACGAAGATCACGTCGGGAGGGATCAGCGCCCTGAGCCTGCGGCTGTTCTCCGTATCCACGGAAAAATCCGCGAGATTCCGGTTGTTCACGCCGATCATCCGCGCCCCCGCCCGCAGGGCCTTCTGCACCTCTTCCCGGTCATGGGCCTCCACCAGCGCGGAAAGGCCCAGTTCGTCGCAGAGCCCGATGTATTCCTTCAACGCCGTCTCCGGCAGGATCGAACAGATCAGCAGCACCGCCGCAGCGCCCAGGAGCTTCGCCTCATAGATCATGTATGCGTCCACCGTGAAATCCTTCCGCAGACAGGGAACGGACACGGCTTCTGCGATCTCCTGCAGATACCGGTCGCAGCCCAGAAACCATTTCGGCTCCGTGAGCACGGAGATGCAGTCGGCGCCCGCCGCTTCATACTCCTCTGCGATTTTGAGATACGGGAAATCCGGCGCGATGAGCCCCTTGGAGGGGGAGGCCTTTTTGCACTCGCAGATGAAGGATACCCCCGGTTTTTTCAAGGCTTCCTCAAAAGCGAAATCCCCCTTGGGCAGGGAAAGGGCCAGACGTCTCATCTCTTCCGCCGGTCTTTTCTCCTTCGCCGCGGAGACCCTTTCCGCCGCATATCCCGCAAGCCGGTCCAGTATGGTCATGCTTCCTCCTCGGGCCGGTTGCTCACTTCCCTGAGCTTGTTCAGCGTTTCCAGAGCGCGCCAGGAATCGATGAGCTCCGCCGCCAGGGCGATCCCCTCCTTCATGCTGCCCGCCTTGCCGCCGATATAGAGGGCGGCGCCGGCGTTCATCAGGACGGCGTTCCGCTTATGGCCTTCCGCGCCGGACAGGATCGACAGGGTGATCTTCGCGTTTTCCTCGGGGGTCCCGCCCCGGAGATCCTCCCTGGCGCAGCGCTCCAGCCCGAAATCCTCCGGCGCGGCGACGAAGGTCTTATACCAGCCATCCCGGATCTCGCAGATCTTTGTGGGCGCGCTCAGGGAGATCTCATCCAGCTTATCCTTCCCGTAAACCACCATGCCCCGCCGGACCCCCAGGCTGCTCAGCACCTGGGCCAGGGGCTCCACCAGATACTCGTCATAGACCCCCAGGAGCTGCAAGGAGGGTTTTCCCGGGTTCGTCAGCGGTCCCAGGATATTGAATACGGTGCGGAAGCCCAGCTCCTTCCGGATGGCGCCCACGTATTTCATGGAGGTATGGTATTTCTGCGCGAAGAAGAAGCACATGCCCGCCTCCTTCAGCAGCTCCACGCACCGGGCCGGGCTCTGGTGGATATTGACCCCCAGGGCTTCCAGGCAATCCGCCGTCCCGCACTGGGAGGAAGCCGCCCGGTTCCCGTGCTTCGCCACCTTCACCCCCCCCGCAGCAGCCACAAGGGCGGAGGTGGTGGAGATATTGAAGCTCTGGGCATTGTCGCCCCCCGTTCCCACGATCTCAAACAGCTCCATTCCGGTTTCCACGGCGGTGGCGTGGGCCCGCATGGCGGCGGCACAGCCGGCGATCTCGTCCGCCGTCTCCGCTCTGGCGCTCTTGGTGGACAGGGCGGCGAGAAACGCCGCGTTCTGGGTGGCGGTCGTTTCGCCGCTCATGATCTCGTTCATGACGGCATAGGCTTCGTCATAAGTGAGGTCCTCTTTATTGACGATCTTCACAATGGCTTCTTTGATCATGGCTCAAATCTCCTTGATGAAATGATTCAGCATGGTTTTTCCATCCGGCGTCATGATGGATTCCGGGTGGAACTGCACGCCGTAGACGGGGTATTCTCTGTGCTGCACCGCCATCACCTCGCCGTCTTCGGTACGCGCGGTGATCTTCAGCTCCGCCGGGATCGTCCCGGCCTCCGCGGCGAGGGAATGATACCGGGCTACAGGGACGATCCCGGGACATCCCGCGAACAAGGGGCAGGTCCGGTCCAGCTTTACCATGGACTGTTTGCCGTGCATCAGCCGCTTTGCATAGGAGACCGCCGCTCCATAGGCGGCGCAGATCGCCTGATGGCCCAGGCAGACGCCCAGGATCGGGATCCGGGGACCCAGGATCCTGACCGCCGGGATGATCACGCCGGCGTTTTCCGGCCTGCCGGGACCCGGGGAGAGGATGATCCGGTCAGGCCGGAGTTCCTCGATCTCCTCCACCGTCATCTCATCGTTTCGGATGACCCGGATATCCGGCTCGATCTCTCCGATCAGCTGATAGAGGTTATAGGAAAAGCTGTCGTAATTATCAATCAGCAGGATCATAGTTCCTCCTCCTGGGCGAGCTCCAGCGCTTGGAGAGACGCCCTCGCCTTGTTCAGGCTCTCCTCGAATTCCGTTTCGGGGTCGGAATCCGCCACGATCCCGGCGCCGCTCCGCACGAACACTTTTCCGTTCTTCTTGTAGGCGATGCGTATGGCGATGCAGGTATCCATATTGCCCGAAAAGTCGATGTAGCCGATGGCGCCGCCGTAAATGCCCCGTTTGTTGTTTTCCAGCTCGCCGATGAGCTGGCAGGCCCGGATCTTCGGCGCACCGGAGAGGGTCCCGGCGGGAAGCACCGCTTCAATGGCGTCCAGCGCGTCCTTGTCATCCCGGATCTCCCCGCGGATCGTCGAACCGATATGCATGACATGGGAAAAACGCTCCACGGAATGCAGCTTCTCCACCTGCACCGTGCCGAATTTGCTGATCTTGCCCAGATCGTTTCTGCCCAGGTCCACCAGCATATTGTGTTCGGCCAGTTCCTTTTCGTCCGAAAGGAGCTCCGCTTCCAGGGCTTTGTCCTCCTCTTCGGTCTTTCCCCGGGGCCGGGTCCCGGCCAGGGGGAAGGTGTGCAGCACGCCGTTTTCCAGCTTGACCAGGGTTTCCGGGGAAGCGCCGGCGACCTCCACATCCGTTCCGGAGAAGTAGAACATATAGGGGGAGGGATTGATGGTGCGCAGCACGCGGTAGGTGTTCAGCAGGCTTCCCTCAAAGGGTGCGCTCAACCGGTTGGACAGCACGATCTGGAAAATATCCCCCTCCCGGATATGGTCCTTCGCCTTCTCCACCATCTCGCAGAACCGCTCCTTCGTGAACAGGGGCATGACCTTTCCCAGGAGCTTCCCCCCGGGCTCGTTTTTCTTCTCTCCCGTGCGGAGCAGGGCGATCAGCTGCTTCAGCTCCCACACCGCCTTATTGTAGTTCGTTTCCGGATCATCAAGCCGCATGTTCGCGATCAGGATGATATTCTGCCGGATATGGTCAAAGGCGATGACTTTATCGAACAACATCAGATCCACGTCCTTGAAATTCTCGGTATCCTCCGCCGCGCTCCTGACGCTGGGCTCGCTGTACCCGAGATAATCAAAGGCAAAGTAGCCCACCAGACCGCCGGTAAAGGGAGGCAGGTCTGCAAAGCGGGGACTCCTGTACCTGGACAGCACCTCCCGCAGATAGTCCGAGGGGTTCCCCGTAACGTATTTCTGCCTTCCGGCGTCCAGGACGCCGTTGATCTCTCCGCCGATGCAGGTGATCGCATATTCCGGATCGAAGCCGAGAAAGGTGTACCTGCCCCAGGTCTCGTCCGCCTGGGCGGACTCCAGCATATAGCAGTGCCTGGAGACGTTCTTCAGGATCCTCATGGTCTCGATGGGGGTGATGAAGTCCGAGAGGATCTCGCAGCTGACCGGAAGCACGTCATACTTCCCGGCGGCCGCGATCTTTTCCACTTCTGCGAACGAGGGTGATACTTTCATGTCTTTACCTCCTCAAATCCCGGTCATCCTGCTTTCCGGGGATAAAAAAACGCCCTTGACAGAAATATGCTTCTGTCAAGGGCGAATGAAATCATCCGCGGTGCCACCTTGATTCACTGGCAAGCCCGTGCGCTCAGCAGGATACCAACATATCCCCGGCAACTGACGTATGCCTTCACGTCGCAGCTTTCACTGCGCCCTCCGCGGACCATTATGACGATCTGTTTCCCACCCGACTCTCAGCAGCGCGGGCTCTCTGTAGGGGCATGACCGCCTTTACTTCC